>JACMOQ010000641.1 GCA_014377905.1 Acetobacteraceae bacterium
GAATTTTCCCTCCACCCCCTCGCTATCAGCATCTTCGGACGCAGCGAAAGCCGCCTGACCATTCACGTTCGCGGCAGTCATGTCGCGGACCATCCAGGCGACTGTTTCGGTCGCACGATGTGCTGTGAGCGCCGTAGGCCGACCGGCATGGGCGAGGGCAAGCAGATCGAGGATTTGTGCGTTGTCGCACAGCATTTTTTCGAAATGCGGTGCCAGCCACTCCGCATCGGTGGAATAGCGCGAATAGCCGCCGCCGAGGTGGTCGTAGATGCCACCTTGCGACATGCGACGCAGCAGCAAATGCACCGCATCCGCACCAGCCTGATCGCCGGACCGAAAACTGTCCTGCCACAGGAAGCGAAAGATCGGTGGGTTGGGAAATTTCGGGGCGCCTTTCATGCCGCCAAGCACCGGATCAGTCGTGTGCATCAACACTGCGGCGGCGTGGCTCAGTGTGGCCGGGGAGGGCAACGGGCCTGGGTTTTCGGCAGCAATAGCCTGCAACGCTTTGGTGAGGGCTGTGACGTTGTTCGCAATTTTTTCGCCTTCATTACGATAGGCTTCTTCAATGCCCGCGAGCACCTGACGAAACGACGGCCGCCCCCAGCGCGGTTCGGGCGGAAAATAAGTGCCTCCCCAAAACGGTGCGCCTGCGGGCGTCAGAAACATCGTTAATGGCCAGCCACCCTGTTCGCCCAGCTGGTTCAGCGCCTGCATATAGAGATGATCGATGTCCGGGCGTTCTTCCCGGTCAACTTTGATGTTGACGTAAAGCTGGTTCATTAAGGCCGCGGTTTCGTCATCCTCGAAGCTTTCATGGGCCATGACATGGCACCAATGGCAGGCGGCATACCCAATCGAGAGCAGAATGGGCCGGTCGGACGCGCGGGCTTCGTCTAGGGCGGCTGGGCCCCAGGGCCGCCAATGCACCGGGTTATCGGCATGCTGCAACAGATAGGGCGAAGTTTCGTGCCGCAGAAGGTTTTCAGTCATTGGAAAGGTCCTTGCGTGCAACGGCGTGGTGCGGGATAGGGGCCCATGATCAGGAGCGCGTAGCATGAACCAGACGGAACTGCCGGTCGACCCACCACAATTCTACGATGCCCATTTATTTGTATGCTGCAACAAACGCGCCGAAGGCCATCCGCGCGGGTCCTGCGCGGCGAAGGGCGCCGAGGGACTGCGCGATTACATGAAGACAAGGGCCAAGGCGATGGGGCTGAAGCGGGTGCGGGTCAACATGGCCGGGTGCCTGGACCGCTGCGAACATGGTCCGTGCATGGTGATCTACCCTGAAGGTGTTTGGTATAAAATCGAAACGGAAGCCGATGTCGATCATGTCCTGACCGCCCATGTGCGCGATGGTGGTCGGGCGCAGGAGCTGATGCTTCCAAACGCATAGTGGTGGCGATGTATCAAGACCAGGACACGATTTTTGCGGTAGCATCCGGTGCCGGGCGCGCAGCCGTGACCCTGCTGCGGATTAGTGGCGCGGAGGCAGGCGCAGTGATTGACGGCGTTTGCGCGCGACCAGCGGCAAGGGTCGCGTCGTTGCGAAAGCTGCGCGATGCGGACGGTGCCACCCTCGATCATGCGTTGGTTCTTTGGCTGCCGGGTCCGGGAAGCTACACCGGCGAAGACAGTGCTGAACTTCATTTGCATGGCGGTCGGGCGGTGTTGTCCGCGGTGTCGGACACGTTAGTGCGCCTCGGCGCACGCCCGGCCGAGGCTGGAGAATTTACCCGCCGGGCATTCCTGAACGGGCGGATGGACCTGATCGAGGCCGAGGCCGTGGCTGATCTGATCGCCGCCGAAACAAGCACGCAACGCGCCCAGGCTTTACGCCAGATGGAAGGCGGACTGGGCGATGTCCTGCATGGCTGGGCCGGACAACTGACCCGGTTGCTGGCCCAGCAAGAAGCCTTGATCGATTTTCCCGACGAAGACCTGCCGCCCGAAGTCGAAGCATCGATGTTGGACGAGATTTCCAGCGTTCTCGTCGAGATATCCGCGATGCTGGATGATGGCCGGCGCGGCGAGAAGCTGCGCGATGGACTAGTTTTCGCGATCATTGGCCCGCCAAATGCCGGTAAGTCGACCCTGGTGAACAGCCTGGCCGCCCGCGATGTTGCCATTGTGTCGGAGACACCCGGCACCACGCGCGACGTTCTGGAGGTCCGGCTCGATCTCGGCGGTGTGCCGGTAACACTTCTGGATACCGCCGGTCTGCGGGAGGCGCGCGATCCGATTGAAGCCGAGGGTATTCGGCGCGCTTGGGCACGAATGGCGGAGGCCGACCTTGTAGTCCAGGTCACTGCTGACGGATTTTTTGAGCCTATCGGTGTGGCGGAAATCATTCGCGTCCATACCAAAGCCGATCTTGGTGGCCGAGAGGGGTTGGCCGTCAGTGCTGCAACTGGCGCCGGAATGGATATCTTGCGGGAGGCGCTGGCCGCGGCCGCGCAAAGGCTTACCCAAGGGGAGGGACCACCGCCTTTAACCCGGGCGCGCCACCGGGCTGCATTGTCCCAGGCGGCCGAATGCCTCGGAGCGGCGCTGGATGCGCCTTTGCCGGAATTGCGTGGCGAAGATTTGCGAGTGGCATTGCGGGCGATCGGCCGCATTACCGGCATTGTGGGCGTGGAAGATATTCTGGATCAGGTCTTTCGCCAGTTCTGCATTGGGAAGTAAAAGGGTGGCATGAATACACAATTTGATGTTGTCGTAATCGGCGGCGGCCATGCGGGTTGTGAAGCAGCGGCCGCGGCAGCGCGGATGGGTGCCCGCACGCTGTTGCTGACCCATCGCCTGGCGACGATTGGCGAGATGTCCTGCAACCCCGCAATCGGTGGGATCGGCAAGGGCCACCTGGTGCGGGAAATCGATGCGCTTGATGGATTGATGGGGCGGGTGGCAGACCAAGCCGGCATCCATTTCAAAGTGCTTAACCGCAGCAAAGGCCCGGCCGTGCGCGGCCCACGCGCTCAATGCGATCGCGCGCTGTATCGGACGGCAATGCAAACGGCGCTCGCGGCCCAGCCGGGGTTAGAAATACGGGAAGCATCGGTCGATGACCTGGAAATCGGCGCTGATGGGCGTTTAGCCGCCGTGATTTGTGGCGACGGCACACGCATTGCGTGCGGCGCTGCCGTGCTAACTGCTGGCACATTCCTGCGTGGAATGACCCATATTGGTTCAGTGACCCAGCCAGCAGGACGGGTGGGCGAGGCGCCATCGGTTCGCATGGCCGAAGCGCTCGGTCGGCTGGGCCTGCCGCTTGGGCGGTTAAAGACCGGCACACCACCACGCCTTGATGGCCGCACCATCGACTGGGCGGCGCTGGATCAGGATTGGGGCGACGCGACCCCAGAACCATTTAGTGTGCTGACCAGGTCACTTCCAAATCGGCAGGTTGCATGCGGGATTACCGCCACTACGCCGGCGACCCATGCGATTATCCGCGAAAATATGCACCTTTCCGCAGTTTACGCAGGCCAGATTGCCGGTCGCGGACCGCGCTACTGCCCATCGATTGAAGACAAAGTGGTGCGGTTTGCCGATCGCGAGCGCCATCAAATCTTTTTGGAACCCGAGGGGCTCACCGACAACACCGTCTACCCCAATGGTATTTCCACCAGCCTGCCCGCCGATGTTCAGATCGCGATGCTGGCGACAATCCCTGGCTTAGCCAACGCGCGCGTTATCCGCCCCGGCTACGCAGTTGAATATGACTATGTTGATCCCAGGGCATTATGGCCATCGCTCGAACTTCGCGCGCTTCCCGGGCTATTTCTGGCGGGACAGATTAAT
Source organism: Acetobacteraceae bacterium (assembly GCA_014377905.1). GTDB lineage: Bacteria > Pseudomonadota > Alphaproteobacteria > Acetobacterales > Acetobacteraceae > CAITOL01. The sequence goes on from JACMOQ010000641.1 coordinate 3,811, forward strand.
GGCACCACCGGATATGAAGAAGCTGCGGCGCAAGGCATTCTTGCCGGGATCAATGCAGCGCGGCTCACCAGCGGTTTACCCGCGGTTCAGTTTGATCGAGCCGAGGCTTATATTGGCGTTATGGTTGATGATTTGACCCGCGATGGCGTTACTGAACCATATCGGATGTTTACCTCTCGGTCGGAATATCGCTTGACCCTGCGCGCAGACAATGCCGACTTGCGGGTCACTGGCGCCGGTATGGAGTGGGGTTGTGTCGGTGCGGAACGTGGCAAGCTGTTCACGGATCATCAAAGGACGCTTTCTGACGCGCTCGCCCGTGCGCGGACGGAGACCCTGACCCCGAACGCGCTTCGCGCGCATGGCGCTAAAATTCGTGCTGATGGCCGCAGCCGCACCGTATTGGAACTACTCGCCCATCCGCAAGTTTCAGATAACTCCATTATTTCCGCGTTTCCCTGGCTCCGCGACCTACCACCAAGGGTCTGGTCGCACGTGCAAACCGAGGCTCTCTATGCCGGGTATCTGCCACGACAGGATGCCGACATCAAATCGTATCGGCGCGAAGAAGCTGTGGGACTGGGCGACGTAGATTTTGCCTTGATCGGCGGGTTATCCACCGAACTCCGTGACAAACTGGATGCCACCCGCCCTGCGTCTCTA
>JACMOQ010000642.1 GCA_014377905.1 Acetobacteraceae bacterium
ACCAAGTTGATGCCGACGAGCACCTATCCCGTCAGCAAGGACATGGGGGTTTTGGCTTATCAGGCGATTGTTGATTGAGGGTTGGCGGGCCGCCCGCCAACAGCATACGCGTCTTTTCTGGAGCCACTCATGACCGTCACCACCGACATCGGAGGCGCCGTCGCCACCGTCACCATCAACCGCCCCGAGAAAATGAACGCGCTGACGGCTGAAATGCGCGAAGGCCTGATCGCGGCGTTCGAAAAAATCCGTTTCGACAGCGCCATCCGCGCGGTGATCCTGACCGGTGCCGGCAGCAACTTTTGCGCCGGCGCCGATGTCGACAAGATGGCCGGGCGCGATACCGGACTGCCGGCGGGGCGGGCGCGGCTGCAAAGCCTAAGCCATGTTTACATGCGGTTGCTGCATGCGCTGGAAAAGCCGGTGATCGCGGCCGTGCGTGGCCATGCGGTCGGCATCGGCATGTCGCTGGCATTGGGCTGCGACATCTTGCTGGCATCCGATACCGCGAAGTTCGGCCAGACCTTCCGGCGCATTGGCCTCGCCCCGGATGGCGGCGGCATCTGGTATCTGGCCCGCCGTCTGCCGCTCAATATCGCGAAAGAACTGGTGTTCACCGGCCGGGTGATCGATGCGGCCGAGGCCAAGTCGCTTGGGCTGGTCAACCATGTTTATCCCGATGCCGAATTGATGGATCGGGCACAGGCGATGGCCGCCGAGATGGCCGAGGGGCCGACTTTTGCGCTCGGGCTTTCCAAGAAGCTGTTCCATGTGGCGACCGCGCCGTCGATGGAGGATTATCTTGAATATGAGGCGTTTGTGCAGCCGTCTTTGCAGGCAAGCGATGATCATCGGGAGGGCGTGGCGGCGTTTCGCGAGAAGCGCAAGCCGAGTTTTACTGGGCGTTAGGCAAGGCTAGTTTTCCTTTCTGTGAACAAAATGGACACTTGCCCAACTACATCGCCCGGGCCAACAATAACGTGGTTTGGGCGCGAAGGCAGTACGAGCGCGGAGGCATCTGCGCGACCCTACCGGCCAAACACCGCCCGAGCATTGCCGCGATAAAACGCTGCCTTCTGCGCCTCGGTCATGCGCGGCGCCGAGGTGAACGGGTCATCAAAATCCCAATGCGGGTAATCGGAGGCAAACAGCAGCCGGTCCCAACCGATCCAGTCCGCCGCATCCAACGCATGCTGGCGCGGCTCGGGTTCTTCCATCGGCTGGGTGGTGAACCAGACCTGCTCGCGGATATATGCGCTCGGGGGTCGTTTCACATGCGGAGTTTCGGCCCGCAGCTTTTCCCACGTCCGGTCAAGCCGCCAGCATAGTGGCGGCACCCAGCCGAAGCCCGCCTCGATTAGCACCAGCTTCAAACCCGGCAAGCGTTCGAACACCCCCTCCATGACCAGGCTGACCAACTGGCCCTGCATTGATTGCGAGTGGCCAACCATGTCTTCGATATAATAACTGCCCCAACCCGACGGAGTGTTCTTGTTGCCGCCAAAGCCGAACGCATGCACCACAACCGGCAGGCCGGCACGGAC
>JACMOQ010000643.1 GCA_014377905.1 Acetobacteraceae bacterium
CAGCGCCCGCAAATCCCGTACCTGGGCACCGCGCAGGCTCACTGCCTGCACACTCCGCGCCGCCAACATCGGCAGCGCCTGCAACAGGGTGGCGTCATCGGTGCCATCCATAAAAGTCGCGGTCAGCAGGCCATCCTGTCGCGACAGCACGAAACCGTTCGATGCCGCGCCAGTTTGGGCGCGTGCAGCCCCGATCAGGCCCAGCGCGCCAGGCACGGATTGCAAAACCGCCCTCCGAGCAATCAGCGCGGCACCGGTCGTGCCGGCCTTCATTTGTCAGCCATCGGTGCTGCAATCTATGTTGAAAATACCGCGCCATGGGAAACCACACTTCGCGGCGCAAAGTCAATGTAACCGGCTGAAACGCCGACGGTCCAGGAGAACCCTCCACATGCCCCCCTCACCCACCCAGATGATGACCACGGCCGACGCTGCGGTCGCGACGATGATCAAGAACGGCATCGACACCATCTACTGCCTGCCGGGCGTGCAGAACGATCACCTGTTCGATGCCATTTACAAGCAGCAGAACGCGATCCGCCCGGTCCATACCCGCCATGAACAGGGCACCGCCTATATGGCCCTCGGGGCGGCCATGGCGACCGGCAAGCCGCAGGTTTATGCCGTCGTTCCCGGTCCCGGCATTCTGAACACCACCGCCGCCCTGTCCACCGCCTATGCCTGCTCGGCACCGGTTCTGGCGCTGACCGGGCAAATCATGTCATCGGCAATCGGGCGCAATCTGGGCCACCTGCACGAAATCCCCGACCAGTTGGGCGTGCTGAAATCGCTGACCAAATGGTCCGAGCGCATTACCGGGCCGCAACACGGCGCGGATATGATGCAGCACGCGTTCCGCCAAATGCGCTCCGGCCAGGCGCGTCCGGTCGGGCTTGAATGCGCGCTCGACGTCTGGGGCAGGCCCGCGCCGGTCGCCCTACCAGACGCGCCAGCCCAGGCAGACCGCCTGGAGATCAACTCCGATCTGATCGAAAAGGCAGCCAAGCTGTTGGGGGCTGCGCGCAACCCAATGATCGTCGTCGGCGCCGGCGCCCAGGATGCCAGCGCCGAAATTCGCGCCCTGGCCGAGGCGTTGCAAGCCCCAGTGGTGGCCCATCGCATGGGCCACGGCATCCTGGATGCGCGCCATCCGATGGCGCTGAATGTGGTTGCCGGCCAGTTGCTGTGGAAGGATGTCGATGTCGTCATCGCTATCGGCTCGCGCTTGCAGTTGCAGCTCGAAAGCTGGGGCTACGACAACGCGCTGAAGGTGGTGCGGATCGATGCCAACCCCGAAGCCCATGACCGTATCACCAAGCCCGATGTTGCCATCACCGGCGATGCCGCCGATGGCACGCGGCTTCTGCTTAACGCCCTTGGCAGACACAACAGCGTTCGGGCATCACGCGCTGACGCGATCGCCGAAATTCGCGCCAAGGGCCACCAGCTGATGGCCGGGATGGAGCCGCAAAATTCGCTGCTCGCAGCCATCCGTCGCGCACTGCCTGACGACGGGATTTTTGTCGATGAACTGACTCAGCTTGGCTACATGGCGCGCGCCACCTTTCCGGTTTACCAGCCGCGTACCTTCCTCTCGCCAGGCTACCAGGGCACGCTGGGCTGGGGCGTGGCGACGGCTTTGGGCGCCAAGGTTGCCTGCCCGGACAAGCAGGTTGTGTGCGTGACCGGCGATGGCGGCTTCATGTTCAACGTCCAGGAACTCGCAACCGCGGTGCAGCACCGCATTCCGGTGGTTTACGTAATGACCAATGATGGCGCGTTCGGCAATGTCCGCCGTATTCAGGATGAAAGTTATGGCGGGCGGATCATCGCCAGCGAATTACACAACCCGGACTTCGTCAAACTCGCGGAAAGCTTCGGCGCCATTGGCCGCCGGGTGCAAGGCCCAGCGGCGCTGGAAGCGGCGATCATCGAAGGCTTCAAAGCCGACGTGCCGACGGTGATCGACATCCCGGTCGGAGTGCTGCCCAACCCGTGGCCGATCTATCGGCCGGCCAAGGCGCGCGGTTAGGATCGCCTGACCTGCGGTTCACAAAACTTTATTGGTTTGGCCCTGACATGGTGACTACTGGTGGCTTACAGGCGCCATGCCAGGATTATTTTATGCGCAGATTTATCAAAAAGCAGACATTGCGGGTCGTCGCCATCAGTCCTTCCGGGTCAGCGCGCCATCGTGCAACCCCTCCTGCGCTCTGCTCCCGAACATCAATATGTCCGCCATGACCGGCCAGTTCGCCGGGTTTTTCGACGATGTCGTAAGGCTTGCCGTCTGGTTCGCATTGCTGGCCGCGATTTTCGTGCCGTTGGAACGCCTGCTGGCCGAACGCACCCAAGGGCTGTGGCGGCGGGAGGCACTCAACGATCTCGCCTATTACTTCTTCAACGGCCTGATCCTAAGCGTGCTGCTGGCCTGGCCGGCCGCCTTGCTGGGGGTTGCCGCCTCGCATCTGGTGCCCGATGCGGTCCTGCACGCCACCGCCGAAATGCCGCTCTGGCTGCGGGTGGTCGCGGCCCTGGTGATCGGTGGTCTCGGCGCCTACTGGGGCCATCGCTGGTCGCATGAATGGCCGTTGCTGTGGCGGTTCCATTCGGTCCATCACAGCGCGAAAGACGTGGACTGGCTGACCAATACCCGCGCCCACCCGCTCGATCTGGTTTTCACCCGGTTTTGCGGCCTGATGCCGCTTTATGCCACCGGGCTCGCCCAGGCGTCGCAGGGCGCCGAATTGCTGCCAGTGATCGTAGCGCTGATCGGCACGGTTTGGAGCTTTGTGGTCCACGCCAATCTGCGCTGGCGGCTCGGCTGGATTGAGCAGGTGATTTCCACGCCGTCCTTCCATCGCTGGCACCATACCAACGATGCCATGCGCGACCACAACTATGCGGCAATCCTGCCCGTGCTCGACCGGGCCTTCGGGACATTCCATCTGCCCCGCGGTCGCCCGACGGTGTACGGCATCGATGGCAACATGCCGCCGGGCTTTCTCGCCCAACTCATCCAGGCGTTCCAGCGATCGCCCGATGCAGCCCTACGCCTTCCAAAGCCGCGAGCACCCTCGCACGCCGTCGGGGTCGGACGCGTGGGTTGGTACCGCCAGGGCGATCAGCACGAAGGCGAAAAAACCCCTCATGCTCCGTCCCCTACCCGCACCCCGGGATGGAAAAACCCATAAACCCGGCTGGCGATCTCCCGCGAAACCCCCGGCGCCGCTTCCAGATCATGTAACCCCGCCGCCTTCACCCCGCGCGCCGAGCCAAAATGATTGAGCAGCGCCCGCTTGCGCGCCGGGCCAATGCCGGGAATGTCATCAAGTTCGCTTTGCACGAGCGATTTCGATCGTCCGGCGCGATGGGTGGTGATGGCGAAGCGATGCGCCTCATCGCGCAGGCGTTGCAGAAAATACAGCACCGGGTCGCGCGGCGGCAGTTGAAACGGCTCCCGCCCGTCGATGTGGAACCATTCGCGCCCGGCATCGCGGTTCGGGCCCTTGGCGATAGCGACCAGCTTGACGTCATCGATGCCAAGTTCCTCCAGCACGCCACGCACCGCCGAAAGCTGTCCGGCGCCGCCATCGATCAACAATAGATCGGGCCATTCGGCGTTCGCATCTTTCAGCGCGCGGGCGAAGCGGCGGGTTAGCATTTCGCGCATCATCGCAAAGTCATCGCCTGGGGTAACCGGGCCCTTGATCGAAAATTTGCGATACGCCGCCTTGTTGAACCCCTCCGGCCCGGCGACGATCATCACGCCATAGGCGTTGGTGCCCATGATGTGGCTGTTATCGTAAACCTCGATTCTGCAAGGCGTCGGGATGGCGAACAAGGCCCCGACCGCTTCGAGCAGCTTGGCCTGGCCGGCAGTTTCGGCGAGTTTCCGTTCCAACGCCTCGCGCGCATTGAGCTCGGCGTGGGCAACCACGGCGGCCTTTTCGCCACGCTGCGGCACCGCGATTTCGACCCGTTTGCCATTGCCGAAGGTTTGCGCCTTCAGGCTCAGCGCCTCCTCGATCAGGCCTTGTTCTGCGAGTTCACGGTTAAGCAGCACCAACGGCGGCGGCGGCTTGTCGTCGTAGAACTGGGCGATGAAGGCGGCGAGCACCTCCGGCAGATCTTCGTGGCGGCCATGGCTTGGGTAAAAGGCACGGTTGCCGTTGTTGCGCCCGCCGCGGAAGAAAAACACCTGAACGCAGCTTTGCCCGGCGATCTGCCAGCCGGCGATCACGTCGGCATCATTCATGCTGGCCGGGTTGATGACGTCCGAGCCCTGCACCGTGGTCAGCGCGCGGATGCGGTCGCGGATCGCAGCGGCGCGTTCGAATTCCAGCGTCTCGGCGGCAGCTTCCATCTCTGTCGCCAGATCGCGCTGCACGCTTGACGCCTTGCCGGCGAGGAAGGCGCGCGCCTGATCGGCGAGGCCGGCATAATCCTCGGTGCTGATCCGCCCGACACAAGGCGCCGAACACCGCCGGATCTGATGCAGCAGGCACGGCCGGGTGCGGTTGGCAAACACGGTATCAGCGCAAGACCGTAGCAGAAACACGCGCTGCATGGCGGTCACGGTATTGTTCACCGCCCAGGCCGAGGCGAACGGGCCGTAATAGCTGCCCTTGCGCCCGCGCGCGCCGCGATGCTTGGTGATCTGCGGAAACGGATGATCCTCGGTCAACAGCAGCCACGGATAGGATTTATCGTCGCGCAGCACGATGTTGTAGCGCGGCTTCATCCGCTTGATGAAGTTGGCCTCCAGCAGCAGCGCCTCGGCCTCGGTGTGGGTGGTGACGATTTCCATCGTCACGGTTTCCGACACCATCCGCCGCAGCCGTTCCGACAGCCGGCCAATCTGGGTGTAGGAGTGCACCCGCTTGCTGAGCACGCGGGCCTTGCCGACGTACAGCGCCTCACCAGCAGCGCCCAGCATCCGATAAACGCCGGGCGATTGCGGCATGGTTTCCAGCGCGGTTTCAATCACCGAGACGCCGCGTTTGGGGGGGGGATCGGTCACTAGGTCGGTCATTGGGTCCAAGGTGAAAGTGACGTTAGGGCAATGGCGTGCAGTCTATCAGAGGCAGAATAAATCCACCCAAATCCATCCACCATTTCTGGGGATAACTCTGTGGGAAAACCCTGAACCCGCCCCCTAACCCCGTGGAATTGCTGCACCTGCTCGGATTGCCTCATTTTTGCGCATCACCGTTAAGCTATTGTTTTTGTTGACTTCAAACATTACCAATAGGTTACACGGTGAAGACAGGCCGCCATCATATTGAAAATTAACGACCGCTGCGCTGCGGTGGACAATCTTAGCAGCGGCGGCGCTCGACGGTAACCCCGGCACTCACCGCATCGGGAAAAATGTCAAGCTTCTCGACCGTGATTCGCGCAGCAATTACCCGGATATCTGCCAAGGCCGCTTCGGCAATGCGCTCAGCCAAGGTTTCCACGAGACGGACATGCTCGGCCCCACAAAGTGCCCGCACCTGATCAGCCAGTTTCGCGTAATCGACGACGCGGGAAAGGTCGTCGTGGCCGACCCCGGCGTTGTCATCCGCCACCGACAGATCGACATTGATGCGGATACGCTGCCGCGCCGTGCGCTCGTGGGCATAGACGCCGATGCTCGCCATCAACACCATGTCGCGCAGGAAAACCTGGCGGATGCCGTGGCCGGTCATTCCTCGACCTGCGCGCCGGCATTCGGCCCCCATTGCAGATGCTGCCCGCCATCAAGGGCGATCATCTGCCCGGTCATTGACCGCAATTCCAGCATCGCCAGCACCGCGCGGCCGATTTCGGCCAGCTCCGGGCCGCGTTGCAGCGGCACCGATCGCGCCTGACGGTCAAACTGCGCCTGGGTCTGGCGGCTGTTGGGCAGCGCCGGACCAGGGCCAATGCCGTTGACCCGGATGCGCGGCGCCAGCGCCAAGGCCATCGACTGGGTCAGACCCCACAGCCCCATTTTGGACACGGTGTAGGACACGAAATGCGGGGTCAGCGACCAGACACGCTCATCCAGCATGTTTACCACCAGCCCTTCGGCGTCGGCCGGCAGGGCGCGGGCGAAATCCTGCATTAGCACGAACGGCGCGCGCAAATTCGGTTCGATATGACGGTCCCAGCTTGCGCGTGTAACGTCGTCCCATTCATCGCGTTCGAAGGTGCTGGCGTTATTGACCAGCACCCCGATCGGGCCGAGTGCGGCGGTTGCGGCTGGCACCAGGCCGCGCACGGCGTTTTCATCCGACAGATCGGCCTTCAGGACGATCGATTTCACCCCGAACGCCGCGACATCGGCGGCGGTTTCCGCCGCATCCACGGTGCTATCATTATAGTGGATCGCGACCGCGTAGCCGGCTTCCGCCAACGCCAAGGCGATGGCACGCCCAAGGCGCTTGCCGCCCCCCGTCACCAGTGCGGTTTTGGGTATCAAGACGCGCTATCCGCACGGGGTATCAAGACGCGCTATCCGCACGGGCCATCATGCCGTCCGGTCGCCGCTCGTCCGGTGCAACGCCGCCTGGGCTGCCGCCAGACGCGCCACCGGCACCCGGTAGGGGCTGCACGACACGTAATCCAGCCCAACGCTTTCGCAGAACGCGATCGAGGCCGGATCGCCGCCATGTTCTCCGCAA
>JACMOQ010000644.1 GCA_014377905.1 Acetobacteraceae bacterium
GCCGCGGCGCAGGCATAGGTCCCGGTTTCAATCCGGTCGGCAACAATGGCATGGGTCGCGCCATGCAACTTCGCCACGCCCTCGATGGTGACCGTCCCGCCGCCAATTCCGGTAATACGTGCCCCCATCGCCACCAGGCAATCGCACAGATCGGTGATTTCCGGCTCCTGCGCCGCATTGGCCAGCACGGTTTTCCCATTTGCCAGCGTCGCGGCCAGGATGATGTTCTCGGTCGCGCCGACGGATGCAAACGGCAGCACAATCGTCGCACCCTTCAAACCCTGCGGCGCCTGGCCGTGCACATAGCCGCCATCGGGGCGAAATTTCGCCCCCATCTGCTCGAGGCCCTTCAAATGCAGATCAATCGGCCGCGACCCGATATCGCAACCGCCCGGCAGGCTGACTTGTGCCTCCCCGGCCCGCGCCATCAACGGCCCCAGCACCAGGATCGAGGCACGCATTTCCTTGACGATGTCATAGGGCGCGCGGGTATTGCTGAGCGTCCCGCCGAGCGACAGATGCCGCCCCTCGGCGTCCACTGGCTCGACTGCGATGCCGTGCTGGGACAGCAACAACCGCATGGTCTTAATGTCATGCAGTCGCGGCACGTTGGTCAGGACCAATCGGTCATCGGTTAGCAAACCGGCCGCCATCAGCGGCAGTGCCGCGTTCTTGGCGCCGCTGATCGCGATCTCGCCAGATAGCGCCCGTCCGCCACGAATTCGAATTCTGTCCATTAATGTTCTTACCAGACCTCGGTCGCGTCGGGGAAGGGACGGCAAAATTTCGCGCCTTTTAGGATTTTAGTTACGATATCGTAACTAAATAGGCGCAATAATCCCGATGCTTCAAACATAGAAAAAACGCCCGTTCAGCCCCAGCACCAACCCGGCTGGCGGAGGCGCGGGGGCGGCGGCTGGGGCGAGGGCGGGAGCGGGGGGGAGTGTCCAAGCGGCACGCGGCGCGCGCGCCCTGGCCGCCGTAACCCCAAGCCCCAACATTCGATAAAGCGGTCGAAGGATGCGCCCGGCCTGCGGTACCGCGGCCAGAAACGCCACCATCTCCGCCTCGGTCAGCGCATGTGCCAATTGCGACCCATAAGCCCGCGCCTCCCAAACCTCGGCCGCCAGCCATCCCGGCGCCGTCGGATACCGCGCCCGCATCCCGGTCGCGCGCACTGCCCCGACTTGGGAAGGGCGGCGCGCCTTGGGCAGCTTCCCCGCCCGCCACAGCGCCACCAGCCGCTCCAACCGCGCCGCCATCCGCGACACGCGCCCCCACACCAGCACCAGTAATGCTGTCAACGTTGGCTTGCGCGCTGCAACCACTGCAATCGCCGCCTTAAGATTGGTGAAAATGCTGGAAAAATGGTTCATTAAAATTATTTATACTAACATTAGGGAGAATGTCAAGGCAATAATTGCCGACCAGCCCGCGTTTCCCGCTCCCATGCGCAAAACCGTCCCTTAAAATGCAACAGGCCGGTCCGCTTTCACGGACCGGCCTGCCTTCATACGCGCGTCGGAAAACTTACTTCAAAACAATCTCGACGTTACGGTTCTGCGGTTCACGCACGCCGTCTGCGGTCGCCACGATCGGTTTGGTTTCCCCGTTCGCGGTCACGTAGATTGCCTGCTTGGCCACGCCAAGGCGCACCAGCTCTCCCGCAACCATATCAGCGCGTCTTTGTGACAGCGCCTGGTTGTATTGCGTCGTGCCAGAGCGATCGGCATTGCCCGCAACCTCGATCCGGGTGGTGGCGATCTTCGTCGAAGCGGAGGCCGCTTCACCAATGATCTGGCGCGCCCGGCCACTGAGGTCAGACCGATCCCAGTCGAAAAACACCAGATACGTGCGGGCGGCTGCCGGTGCAGGTGCGGCGATCACTTGCTGGGCAGTGCTGGTAACCATGGTCGGGGTGCCAAACGCATAGCGCAGGCCGACCAGGAAGCTGTGGTTGTACTGCGATCCCGTGTTGAACACGCCGCCAACACCATTGACGGTGATAGCGTTGTTGTCGTTTTGCGGACGCGCGAGGAAGCGATATTCCGCCGTCATCGACAGCCCGGGCATCCCGATCGGGATAGCAACGCCTGCGATGCCTTGAACGCCAAGGTCGCCTCGGCTGCCACCGAACGATGCGTTCAGGCCTGGACCGATCACGCTGCCGCGCAAAGCCGACATTTGGTAACCAACGCCCGCGCCGAGATAGGGGTAGATACCGGAATTGCCGAAATCGAAGTCATATAATGCGTTAACCATCACACCATATGTCGATTGACGCCCGTCGCGGAACGAATTTCCAACGCCAAGGTTGTTGACCCCAAACGTTTGGGTGCGGTAGTTTCCTTCGACTTCCGCCCGGAAACCATTGCCAAACCCGTAGCCGATGCTGCCGAGGCCAACCCAGCCGGCACTGCCGTCGGTCGAGCCTTGGAACCGGCGCGGGGTGCCACCAACCGTCAGCGAGTTCGGGGTGACATTGTTGAGAATATTAACACCAAGTCCGCCGCCGACATACAGGCCGTTGACGGGTTGGGCTTGGGCAACTGCCGTGACAACGAGCATACTCGTTGCGAGCAGTGTGATGCGAAGCTTCATAGGGTACTCTCCTCTAAGTGATTTGCGGCTAAACCGCGCAGTCTTCGGTAGGCATACATTACTAGCAATTCAGGAATCGCGCCGGCAGGCTCGGAAACTACCTAGTCAGGCTTCCCGCGGTTGTCAATTCGTTGGTCAAATGACCCCGAGCACCAGCAACACCACAACGATAACAATCAGCGAACCGAATCCGCCCATGGGGTAGTATCCCCAGTCAGCGCTATGCGGCCAGGTTGGAAGCGCACCGATCATAAACAGGATAAGAATGATGAGTAGGATGGGTCCAAGGCGCATGATGGTTGCTCCGGTGATGAGGGTGATGATGGGGTGACCATCTGATTTCGGTTGGCGGATGCAATCCGCCGTCTTTATCGTATTGCGCAATAAGCGGGCCAGGAACAGACTTACAATTTGAATGAGGCTGTCAGCGATCCGAAATTAAACAACCCGCCTTTTTGGCCTTTGAACGACGCGGTTTGCCAGGTCTGGGTGTAGCTGATCCGGGTGCCATGCCAGATGATCGCGATTCCAGCCTGCATCTCCCCCAGCAGCCAGTTATGCTGAACCCCCGGCGACCGGCTGAAAATATTGCCATTGAGAAACGCATCGCGGGCCACAACCTGGCCATTTACGCCCGCGAAAACGTACCACGGCACATGGTCGGTGGCGCTAAACGCATCACCGCCCGATACCCCTGGCCGTATCCGCGCAACCCCGAAATCGGCGTCCAGATGTTGCCCGAAGCGCAACGTCGCGCCAGCCTGGGCATAATCGCGCACCGTGCCAATGCCAATGGTTGCGGCTGGCAACACATCGGCTTCTATTCCGCCCAAACTCCCGATCGCCCGCCGCCAGGTTCGGCTGGCCAGCACTTCGACCGCCGGTTCATTCGACCCCTGGTTGCCCCAACCTTGGTTGATGCGTTCGTGAATAAGTTCATGAAATCCGTTCTGCACCTGCCGGCCAAGCGCCCAGGGACCGATCACCCCAAGCGACAGGGCGGCAATGTCGCGTCGGTTCGGCGTATCGTGCAGCACGCCAAATGTGGCGGCAAGATATGCCACCACCGGCCGATCGTTCGGTTGGGGGCGCGTGCGTATGATATTGCTTGGGGTGAAAATCTGCTGGGTGACCTCGAAGCTTGCGCGGGTGATGCCGCTGCCCCAAAACCCGGTGGCGTATTCCGAAACGAGGTCAGGCGCCCGGTTGGCACCCGATGTCCAGCCAAGACGCAAGCCGCTGGTATAATATTTGTCCGACCCGCCAGGGGTGGTGGAAATCGAATCGTTCTCGCCGGAAATGGTCCAGATTGAAGCCTGATCCAACAACGCGGGTGTTTGGGCGCCAGCGGCAGCGGCAGCAAGGGTGGCCGCCGCCGCACATGTGGCTATCCTGAGGGCGTGCGACATCAACCCGCCAGCGCGCGGTCAATCAGCGTCATCGCAGCCGGACTATTGCCATCGGCCAGGGCGCGGCGTGCCTCGCGGATCTGGCTCACCATTGGGCTGTCGACTGGCGCGGTCATGCCGCCCGGCGGCACCACGCGGTCAAGAAGCCGGGTTTCTGCCATTTCGAGCGCCTGCTGTGCCTGTCCGGTTTTCCCAGCCATCAATGATGCACGGGCGGCGCGCACATATTCAGTCGCGGAGGCGTCCATCCCAAGATCAGGCGCCGGTAGGGTCGGCGCGATCGACGATTTTGTATCGCGGGGGGTAATGTTGCTGGCGCGGGATGACGACGGTTCCGAAGCGCCAACCCCCGGAACATGGCCTGGTCGGGCGCCGGACATGGAATTGTTTGCGGGCGGTGTCTGGGCGAATGCCTGAGCGCCCAGCAGGGCGATGGTGGCGGCGAGGGCGATGTGGCGCGGGCGCATGGGCAATCCTTCACGTTAGAGTATGGTGGCACGATTGAGGCGAGGCCGGCCATTGTTGCAAATCAATGTGGCCGGCCGCGTCCATCAGCGGAACAGCGGGAACGTCAGGTTCAAACCGGGGCCGCTCGGCGCGTAATAGACCGGAGGTGGATAGTACACCGGTGGCGCGCTGTAATAGATATCCGGCTCTCGATAGTAACGGCGATACCGATGACGTTCATCCCAGTTTGGCTGACGCCGTCCTTCCTGCCAGTTGCCGTTGTATTCATACCTGCCCTGGGCATGGAGTGTGGGTCCGACCGGGATCGAGGCAGCCGTCACCAAGACGGTGGCGAATAACAGCGCGCCCATCGCGTATTTGCGACGATTTTTCATCATGGCCTCCTGATGGGCGAGCCCATCGTTATGACGCAGGTTCAGCCGGCGGCCTTAGGTTCGCCGCCATGGGCTTCGTCGAGGAAAACCGTATCGGTCACTTTTTTCTGTGCGTCCGACATCGTCGCGTAAAGTGCTGTGAAAGCGGGCACCAGTTTTTGCATTTCCACCGCGTGCTCCATCGACATCGCAGCATAGGAACTCATGCTCTCCGGCGCGGTCATCGTCGGAAGTTTTTCGACCCGGGCATCGAAACCGCGAACCATGCTGCGGGCGTTGTCGCGCATAACAGCGGTGAAGCGGTCCCATTGCGGTTGCTGGGCTGGGGTAATCTGGAGTTTCTTGTGCAGGTCAGTGATCCGCTGTTCAACCCGCCCGACCAGATTGGGGTCGTTGTTTGCCGCCGGGTCTGCGACTTTGGCCGGGGTTACCGCGCCGGTGGTTGCGGCAACCGGGTCGGGCACTGCGGCGGTTGCAACAACGCTCATGCCGATGGCGGCGGTCGCAACCAGCAGGGTGTAGCGAAATGATCTAAACATGTTATTGCCTTTGCTAGGTCGCTTTCGGGGCAGCTAGATTCTGCCCAGCAGCATCAAAATCACCACAACAACCAGAACAAAACCCAGGCCAGCGCTGGGAAAGTAACCCCAGCCAGCGCTGTGCGACCATGTCGGCATTGCACCAACCACCAGCAGGATGATCAGGATCAGTACAATGAACGACATGGCATGCACCTGTGTTCTAAATGGAAATCGATGGAGCGCCCGGATTACGGACCGGTCTTGATGAGCGGACGACCGAGGTTGACGTCACGCGGGCTGGTGGCCGCACCACCGACGGCGCCGGCGGCACCACCGAGCACCGCGCCAGTACCCGCCCCGAGGCCGGTCACAGAACCAATGGCCGCACCTGCGCCGGCGCCGATCAGGCCACCCGAAAGGGCGCGGTCACCCTGGGAATAGCCACACGCGGTAAGACCGAGGCCTGCAACAAGAAGGGCGGTCATCGGAAGAATACGGGACATGGGATGCACTTTCGTTTCATAGTCGTGTCGTCCGGAACTGCCGGGCATCAGCACGAGCCAGTTGGCAAATCACTCCATGAATGATTTGCTTGGCGGACATTTCGTGGCCTCCATATTTACGTGGGCTGCAAAACGACCTCTACAATAGCAATGAGTGTAAGTACTCAGGGCTCGAGCTTATGTCGTTCCGATCGCTGCTGAAGCGCTCGGAATATCGGTCGCCTGGGTAGTTTCCGACCCTGCCCGCCGGTGCAACTCAGCCCTATCCCAGTAAGTGCGGCGTCGGGCGCAACGCTCCGACGATTTTAGACAGGAAAGCGGATTATGATTAAAATTATAGCTGGGGCAGCCTTTTTCACTTTGATTGCGTTGGGCGCAACCGCCCAGACAACCACATCGCAATCCACCACAACCGTCACCACGCCCACGATCGTCGTGCCCCAACTCGTTACCCCGCCTGCTGGAACGCTTAGCACCACCAGCACGCAAAAAACCGTTGGCTCCGATGGCACTACCACCGATACGACATCTTCGAGTTATCGCAACACTCAGGGCGTCGCCAACGACACCGTTAGCAAGACCACGACCTACCCGCCCGCGGCCACCACCACTGATACCAAATCAACCACGACCATCACGAAAACCCCGTAGCACGTTTGTGCCAATAAAAAGGATCCTCACCATGAACCAAATTTCCTTCCGTCAAGTCCGCAATGTCGGCGCAATCATCGGCGCACTGACAGTGCTTGCGCTGCTCGCCGCGTGCGGCCCGCAGGTCACGTCGACCACGACCGAGCAAACCACCACCCGCCAGTTTGCCCCCGCGCCGGTATCTTCGAGCACCACCACCACGATCCAGCGCACCACGCCATAACGCCCGCACGTTTTTGATGTCCAAAAATTTTTCCTCGACTGGAAACACAATGTCTAACATTTTCCCTAGACTGCGCCGCGCCGCGCCGGCTATCATTTCGGCGACCGGGTTCCTGTTGCTTGCCGGGTGCGGCAACATGAACCCGCCGCCGCCACCACCGCCTACGGTCGCCTTTAACCCGCCAAGAGCCCCCGGCC
>JACMOQ010000645.1 GCA_014377905.1 Acetobacteraceae bacterium
ACCACGCCGCTATTCCCACTCGATGGTGCCGGGGGGTTTGGAGGTGATGTCGTAGGTCACGCGGTTGACGCCACGGACTTCGTTGACGATGCGGCCGGCGACCCCGGTGAGGAAGGCCATCTCGAACGGGTAGACATCGGCTGTCATGCCATCGGTGCTGGTGACGGCGCGCAGTGCGCAGGCCATGTCATAAGTGCGGCCATCACCCATGACGCCGACGGTGCGCACCGGCAGCAGCACCGCGAAGGCTTGCCAGATCGCGTCGTATAATCCCGCGTTGCGGATTTCTTCGAGGTAGATGGCATCAATTTTTTGCAGGATCGCCACTTTCTCCCGCGTGATGGTGCCAGGCATGCGGATAGCCAGGCCGGGGCCGGGGAAGGGGTGGCGGCCGACGAGGATTTCGGGGATTTTAAGTTCGCGGCCCAATACCCGGACCTCGTCCTTGAACAATTCGCGTAACGGTTCGACCAGCTGCATCCGCATCCGGTCCGGCAGGCCGCCGACATTGTGGTGGGATTTGATTGTAACGCTCGGGCCGCCGGTAAAGCTGACGCTTTCAATCACGTCGGGGTAAAGCGTGCCTTGGGCAAGGAAGTCGGCGCCGCCAATTTTCTTTGCTTCCTCCTCGAAGACTTCGATAAACAGGCGGCCGATGGTTTTGCGTTTGGCTTCGGGGTCGGTAACGCCGTCGAGCGCGTCTAGGAACAGATCGGCGGCGTCGCGATGGACCAGGGTGATATTAAAACGGTCGCGGAAGGTCCGGACGACGTCTTCAGCCTCGCCCATCCGCAGCATGCCGTGATCGACGAAAATGCAGGTAAGCTGGGCGCCGATTGCCTCGTGGATCAGCACCGCGGCGACGGCGCTATCAACCCCGCCCGATAACCCACAAATTACCCGTCCGCTGCCGACCTGTTTCCGGATCGCGGCGATCTTGGCGTCCTTAAAGCCGGCCATGGTCCAGTCGCCGCCAAGGCCTGCGATGCCGTGGACAAAATTGCGCAACAGCTTGGCGCCGTCGGGGGTGTGGACGACCTCGGGGTGGAACATCAAGCCATAAAAATGCCTGACGTCATCGGCAAAGGCGGCAAAAGGGGCGCCTTGCGATGTGCCAACCGCGCGGAAACCGGGGGGAAGCGCGATGACGCGGTCGCCGTGGCTCATCCAAACTTCGTGGCGGCTGCCTTTTTCCCAGACGCCTTTGAACAGATCGCAATCGTCGCCGACATCGACAAAGGCGCGGCCGAATTCGCGGTGGTCGGATGACGCAACCTGGCCGCCGAGCTGTTCGCACAACGTCATCTGGCCGTAACAGATGCCAAGCACCGGGACGCCGGCTTCGAACACCATCTGCGGGGCGCGCGGGGAGTTGCCATCGGGGACGCTGGCGGGGCCTCCCGACAGGATAATGGCTTTCGGGGCGAATGCCGCGATGCGTTCGGGGGGGACATTATAGGGAAAGATCTCGCAATAGACCCCGGTTTCGCGCACCCGGCGGGCGATCAGCTGGGTGACCTGGCTGCCGAAATCGAGGATCAGAACGCGGTCGGCGGCGTCGGTCATGGTTGGGTCCTTCGGGCGATCGGGCGCATGTCATCGCTCAGATGTGGTTGCTTCGGCAAGGCGCGCGATTGGCGCCCAGACGTAAGCCGTTTGGGTGACGTCCTGGCCGCCGACCTGGATGACGGCCTCGGCTGCCGGCTTGCCGCCGAGGCGGGCATAAAACCAGCGGCTCGGGTTGTCGCGCAGCACCCAGAGAAAAACGTCCTGGCAAGCCATGTCGGACAGATGATCGGCGGTGGCGCGCATCAGACGTCGGCCGAGGCCGCGATCGCGCCAGTCATCCAACACGTAAAGCGTTTCGATTTCGCCGTCGGCAGGTGCCCCGCTACCCTGGCGCGCCCGGCCAGCGGTTGCAAATCCGACAACAATGGCAGCGCCGGGATCGCTGTCCGCACGAACCGCGACATAGACACCGATACCGCCACGAATCGCCGCCTGGTAGTGGGCGGCCTGCCGCACCGCCGACAGCCGGGCGAGATAGTCCTTTGGTAAAATCCCGGGATAGGTGCTGCGCCACGCCGCCACATGCACCGCGCCGATCGCGGTCGCATCGGTCGGGCGGGCGCGGCGGATGATAATCACCCGATCCGTTCCAAAACCGCGCCGTAGAAGCCGTCAGTCCCGTGCAGGCGTGGGGTTAGGCGCAGTGCATCGCCAGTGTCGGGCGCCTGTGGCCAGGCATCGCGCACCGGGACGGCGCGGAAATTCGGATTGTCGGCAAGGAAGCCCACGATCTGTTGGTCGTTTTCTTCAAGCAATAGCGAACAGGTGGCGTAAACCAGCCTACCGCCGACCTTCACCAACTCGGCCGCTCGGCGCAAAATGCCGGCTTGCTTGACCACAAGTTCGACGAGGTCGTTTGGCACCAGCCGCAACCGTGCATCGGGGTTGCGGCGCCAGGTGCCGGTGCCAGTGCAGGGGGCATCGACCAGCACCCGATCAAAACTGCCGGCGCGGCGCTTGGCCCATTTGCCGGTTGCCTCGATCAGATATTGTTCCACATTGTGAACACCGGCGCGACGCAAGCGCTTCACCGCGCCTTCAAGCCTCGGCGCTGATACATCGCAGGCCACGATATGGCCCTGGTTCTGCATTGTCATCGCCAGCGCCAGGGTCTTGCCGCCGGCGCCAGCGCACCAGTCGGCCACCCGCATGCCGGGGCCGGCGCCGACCAGCAGCGCGACCAGTTGGCTACCCTCGTCCTGGATTTCCACTAATCCGGAGTTGAAGGTGCGGCCGGTGGTGATCGCCCGCCGGGTTGGGATGCGCAGTCCCCAGGGCGAAAACTCGGTGGGCGTGGTTTCAACGCCCTCGGCCGCAAGGGCAGTTATTGCCTGCTCGCGGGTGCCGCGCAGTAGGTTCACCCGCAGACCGAGCGGCGCCGGCAGCGCCATCGCCGCCATTTCGGCGTTTAGTGTGTCGCCAAACCGCGCCACCAGATGCGGCACAATCCAGTCCGGCACTTCAAGCCTGACCGCATCCGGCATTTCGGGATGTTCCAGGCTGTGGCTTTCCAAGCGCGCCAGACCCGATTTTTCCCCCCCACTTAACGGAGTTGGCGCGTATTGCCCGCCAGAATAACTTTGATCCACCCCCGCGAGCGTCCAGCCCTCCAGCAGTAACGACGCCGCCACCAGCAAACGCGGGGATTGCTTGGTGCTGCCATCATTGCGCCCGAGCCACCAGCCGAGCTTACGGCGGGTGCGCAAAACTGACCACGCCCGATCCGACACCGACCGTCGATCGCCCGAGCCGATGAAGCGGCGCTCACGGAAAAACGCGTTGGCAATGGCATCGGCCGGTTTGCGGCTGGCGGCTTCGACCGCGCCGACGAGTTCGATGGCGGCGAGCAGGCGGGCGGAGGGGGTCAACAGCTTATCCTAGGAAAGAATCTTCTTTGTTTGAAAACAAAGAAGCAAAAAAACTTCGCTACTTTGGTTCAGAGTGCGCGCCGGCCGCGGTGCGCCAGTGTCAATAAGTTTTTTTCTTACCCATCCTGCCGATAATTCGGCGCCTCTCGCGTAATCGCCACATCATGCACATGGCTCTCCCGCAGCCCCGCCCCGGTAATCCGCCGAAACCGCGCATTGGCCTTTAAATCGGCAATGCTGGCGCTGCCGGTATAGCCCATTCCGGCCCGCAAGCCTCCGACCATCTGGTGCAGCACCGCCGAAACCGGGCCCTTATAGGCCACCCGCCCTTCGATGCCCTCCGGCACCAATTTCAGCATGTCCTTGATGTCCTGCTGGAAGTAGCGATCCGCCGATCCGCGCGCCATCGCCCCCATGCTACCCATGCCGCGATAGGATTTATAGGATCGGCCCTGGTATAAAAACACCTCGCCCGGCGCCTCATCGGTGCCGGCCAGCAGGCTGCCAACCATGACGCAATCGGCACCCGCACCGATTGCCTTGACGATGTCACCGGATTGGCGAATGCCGCCATCGGCAATCGCCGGCACCCCGGCCGCCCGGCAGACTTCGGAGGTTTCCAAAACGGCGGAGAATTGCGGCACCCCGACGCCTGCAACAATGCGGGTGGTGCAGATGCTGCCCGGCCCGATGCCGATCTTGATCGCGTCCGCCCCGGCATCGATCAGCGCCCGCGCGCCATCCGGCGTCGCAACATTGCCGGCAATCACCTGGACCACGTTGGATAGCTTCTTGATCCGCGCCACCGCCTCCAGCACACCTGCGGAATGACCATGCGCGGTATCGACCACCACAACATCAACGCCTGCCGCAATCAAAGCCTCGGTGCGGGCATGACCGTCATCGCCGACGCCGGTCGCCGCTGCACACCGCAAGCGCCCCATTTCGTCCTTGTTGGCGATCGGATGGGTTTGCGCCTTATCCATGTCCTTCACCGTAATTAGCCCGATGCAGCGATAGGCATCGTCAACCACCAGCAATTTTTCGATGCGGCGGCGATGCAGCAGACGGCGGGCATCATCGGGGCTGACGCTGGCATGAACGGTCGCGAGGTTTTCCCGCGTCATCAACTCATAGACTTTCTGGTTCGGATCGGTGGCGAAGCGGACATCGCGATTGGTCAGAATGCCGACCAGTCGCCCGGTATCGCGTTCCACCACTGGAAAGCCACTGATCCGGTGCAGCGCCATCAGCGCTCGGGCGTCAGCCAACGTATCGTCGGGATAGATCGTCAGCGGGTTAACCACCATGCCCGATTCGAACCGCTTCACCTGGCGCACCTGGGTCGATTGTTCCTCAATCGTGAGGTTTTTGTGGATCACCCCCATGCCGCCATGCTGGGCCATCACAATCGCCATTGCACTTTCGCTGACCGTGTCCATCGCCGACGAGACCAGCGGGATGTTGAGCGATATGGTTCGGGTCAGCTTGGTGCGGGTATCGACGGCCGATGGCAGAACGTCGGAATAGCCCGGCATCAGCAGCACGTCGTCGAAAGCATATGCTTCGAGAATGCGCGAGGATGCGGCGGTGAACTTGGCGGTGTCTTGATATGTCATGGCCGGGCCTTTCCGTTACCTTGACGCGTCCTCTTAAGCTTGTGGGCTTGGCGGTGCAAGCACGGTTTGCCGACAGTTGGGCAGCTATGCGTCGGGCCCGGCGGGACCGGGGTCGGCACCATGAAATCCCAGCGCCAGCACATAAAGTTCACTGCTGCCTTTCCGCGACGCCGGTGGCTTGACATGCAGGACTTTGGTGAACATCCGCTTCATCGGCGCCAGCATCAGCCCCTCGGTGCCGCCCTGAAACACTTTGGCCGCGAACGACCCACCCGGCGTCAGAATCTGCGAGGCAAATTCCAACGCAAGTTCAGCTAGCGCGATGATCCGCAAATGATCTGTCGCGGCGTGCCCGGTGGTATTGGGCGCCATGTCGGACAGCACGACATCGACCTTGCCGCCCAGCAACCCAATCAGCCGCGCCGGCATGTCGGAGTCGTTGAAATCGCCCTCGATAAACGTCGCGCCATGCAGCGGATCGATTGGCAGCAGATCAAGCCCCAGCACCTTGGCCGCCCCCCGCTTTACCGCCACCTGCGCCCAGCCGCCCGGTGCGGCGCCAAGATCAACCACGATGCTGCCGGGCTTGAGCACATGATAGCGGTCGTCGAGTTCGATCAGCTTGAACGCCGCGCGCGATCGCCAGCCCTGCGCCTTGGCAGCGGCAACATAGGGGTCGTTCAACTGCCGCGTCAGCCAGGCCGCGGACGCCGGGCTGCGCTTCTTGGAAGTTTTGACAAAAACACTGAGGCCGCGGGTTGAAGACGGGCCTTTTCCGGATCGGGAGGACATCGCCGCGCTTTAGCCGGTTCAGCGCAATTTTGCTACCGGCTGCGCGCCCGGTCATTACGCATCATCCGCAGCAGCATGCCTTCCCGCAATCCGCGATCGGCAACCAGCACGTGCGGCGCCGGCCATAATTGCTGGATGGCGGCGAAAATTGCACAGCCCGGTAGCACGAACTCGGCCCGCTCTGGCCCGACACAAAGATGCTCCGCTAACCCGTCCCGCCCCAGTGCCCGCAGCCGTGCGAGCGCTATTTGCGCCTCATCATGGGTCAAGATCGCGCCATCAACCGCCAGCCGCGAATAGCGCGGCAGATCGAGCACAATTCCCGCAAGCGTAGTGACGGTGCCCGATGTCCCAACAAAATGCACCCCGCCCTGGCGGATTTCCTGGCGGATGCAGTGTACGGCTTCAAAATTCTGGATGCGCGCCAGCACATCGGCGACCATCGCCTCGAACCCTTCCGGCTCAAATCCGGCGTGGCCAAACCGCTCGGCGAGGGTTACCACCCCAACCGGCATGGAGATCGTGCCGATCAGTTGCGGCCCGCAGCCTTCAGCCGGGGCGAGCCGGATCCAGGCGATTTCGGTCGAACCGCCGCCAATATCGAACAGCAGCGCCCGACGCCCAACGCCCTGGCTGCGGCCAGCTTCTTCGAGTAACGGCGCACAGCTTTCAAGCGCAAGTTCGGCTTCTTCGCGCGCCGAGATGATTTCAATCGGCAACCCAGTTTCGCGGCTGACCCGGGCCAGAAACTCCCGCCCATTGCTCGCCCGTCGGCAGGCTTCGGTGGCAATCGCGCGCAAGCCCCGCACCGGGCGGCGGGCGAGGCGTTGCGCGCATCCATGCAACGCCCCGATGGCGCGGTCCATCGCCACATCGCAGAGCTTGCCGGAGGTCTGCAACCCTTCGCCGAGCCGGACGATGCGGCTGAAACTATCCACCACGCGGAACCCATCAGGCGTCGGTGCCGCCACCAGCAGCCGGCAATTATTGGTGCCCAGATCCAGCGCAGCGTAAACCGGGCCGGATGTGCGGCTGCGGTCGGGCTGGAAAGGGGCGGCAAACTCAGACATTCGGGCGGGCGGACCTGTTGGGTTGGACCGCTATCATCGGCGTTGGGGTTGGGTGGGGCAAGCACCAATTCAGATGGATGCCAGGGCTGCTTGTGGTTCGGTTGCAAATCGCTGCGCGCCCATGGTAGAGGCCCGCCACCGTTGGGGGATAGTTTAGCGGTAAAACTCTCGGCTCTGACCCGTGCATCCTTGGTTCGAATCCAGGTCCCCCAGCCA
>JACMOQ010000646.1 GCA_014377905.1 Acetobacteraceae bacterium
CCGTCATGGCCTTCGAGCGCCTGCATCCGGGCCACAAAGCCTTTCACCGGCTCGGTCGGGGTGCGCCACATCGAAATACTGCGGCAGTCGTGATAGGCGATAACCGGCTTGACCGTACCGAGCCGTGCTGCGCGGCACACCGCATAAAGCTCCTCCGCGCGGGCACCGATATCGGTGTGGGGATATTCCTTGTAGGTGATGATGACGTTGGCGGACCGCCGCATCAGCTCGGTCAGATGGCAATGCAGATCGAGCTCGATCCCCACCACCACATCCGGGCCAACGATCTCGCGCACCCGCGCCAACAGATCGCCCTCGCAATCGTCATAGTCATAGGCGACCATCGCGCCGTGCATCTTCAGCAACACGATGTCGATCGGGGCTGCGTCAGCCAGATCAGACAAGATGTTGTCGCGCATTTCTTCATAGACAGCCCGCAAGGTGGTCCCGGCCGGCTGGGCGAAGGCGCAGACGCTGTCGATTACGGTATGACCATCGGCTTCCGCCAGCCTGCGCCAGACCTGCAGCGCCAGATTGCCATGCCCGGTCGGCCCCAGACTGCCATCGCGCCGGTAATATCCATGGGTCATGAAACCCGCCCGCCCGGTGGGGATGGGGGAAAAGGTGTTGGTCTCGGTCGACAAGGTCGCGATGAAGATGCGCACGCCATGCTCCGTTCTGCCGGTCGGCAGTTTGAGTGTTGGGGGTGCATGGTGCAACGTCTTCGTCTAGTTTGCTATTGCCCATCATCGCAGAGACCGCAGCATTGACCCCTGACGATCAAAACCGCCCTGCCACCCGCACCCTGCCGCCGGGGCACGTGTCTCTGCCGGCCGGCGAATTGCTTGTGGTGGCGAGTGAGTATGTCGAAGCCGGCCGCATTGATGCCGCCGAGCGCCTGGCTGACCATATGCTACGCAGCATTCCTGGCATCGGCCAGGCGATGCAGGTCAAAGGATTGATCGCCTATAAGCGGGGCCGGCATGCCGAGGCGGCAAACTTGATTGAGGCCGGAATCGCCGCCGGTGCCGCCACCCATACCGACTGGCGAAACCTGTCGGAACTTTACCGCTTGCTGATGCGCCTTGATGAGGCGTTGACCGCCGCCCGCCGCGCCCTTTCGCTGAACGCCGCCGATCCCCTGAATTTCTTCAATCTTTCGATGGCGCTGTACGAACGGATGGATATCGACGGCAGCATTGCCGCCGCGCGCAGCGCGATTGATCTGCGGCCCAATCTGCCCGAAGCCCGGATGAAGCTCGCCCAGGTGCTGCTCGCCAAAGGTGAATTCGCCGAAGGTTGGGAGCAATATGAGTGGCGCTATAAAATTCCCGGCGCCGCGGCCCTGATGCCGTCGACCGACCAGCCGCAATGGGACGGGCAGCCGCTCGCGGGACCATTGCTGCTGATTGGCGACCAGGGCTATGGCGATGTGGTGCAGTTCATGCGGTATCTGCCGTGGGTGCTGGGCAAGACAAGCCAGGTCGTGATTGCCACCAGCACCGAAATGCATGGGGTGGTGGCGCAAATGGCGCCCGACATCGTGCAGTATCACAAATGGGAAGACATTCCGGCCTACGCGGCCTACTGCCCGCTATCCGGCCTGCCCCGCCTGCACGGCACCACGCTGGACACTATTCCAATACAAATTCCGTATTTGCGCGCCGACCCGGTCCTGGCTGCGGACTGGAAAGCGCGGCTCGATGCGCGTCTGCCGGCAGGTAAAATGCGGGTTGGTATCGCATGGGCCGGGCGGCCGACCCACAATAACGACATCAACCGCACCACAGCGTTGGAGAATTTTCGCGCCTTCGCCGAAGTGCCCGGCGTGGCGCTGGTCTCATTGCAAAAAGGGCCTGGGGCAGTGCAGGCCGAGGGCTTCCCGATCCTTAACCTCGACGCTGAAATCCAGACTTTTGAAGACACGTTGGCAATCATTGACGGGCTCGATCTGGTGCTGGCGGTTGATACCTCGATCATCCACATGGCCGCCGCGATGGGTAAGCCGACCTGGGTGATGCTACCTTTCGCGCCGGATTTCCGCTGGATGACCGAACGGCACGATTCGCCCTGGTATCCCACGCTCCGGCTGTTCCGCCATCCCGCACCGCGGCGCTGGGATGTCCTGGTGCCGCAAGTGGCCGAAGCGCTCGCCGAATTTGTCAAAGCAGGATCATGACCCAGACCCTTCGTATCGCCACCTGGAACATCAATTCGCTGCGGCTGCGGATCAATCTGATCGGCAAGATCGTTGACGCACTGAACCCCGACATAATCTGCCTGCAGGAAACCAAGGTCCCCGATGAGTTGTTTCCGGCCGAGGCGGTGGCGGCATTCGGCTATCCCCACATGCTCTACAAGGGCATGAAGGGCTATAATGGCGTGGCGATCCTGTCGCGCCTGCCGCTGGTGGCCCATGACCTAGCCCCGATTTGGTGCGCGAAAACCGATTGCCGGCATATCGCGGCGCTGGTGCAAACGCCCGGCTTGCCGATTGAGTTGAACAATTTCTACATCCCCGCCGGCGGGGATGTCGCGGACCGCACGGTAAACGACAAATTCGGCCACAAGCTCGGTTTCGTGACCGAAACTACCCAATGGTTCGCTGCCCGCACCAAACTTGAACGTACCGTTCTGGTCGGCGACCTCAACATCGCGCCGCTCGAACATGATGTGTGGAGCCATAAGCAACTGCTCGACGTGGTCAGCCATACCCCGGTCGAAACCGCCGCGCTGACAGCACTGCAACAAACCTGTTTCGTTGACGCAATCCGCCATTTCGTGCCGGAAGATCAGAAGCTTTACACTTGGTGGTCGTATCGTAACCGCGACTGGCGTGCCTCCAATCGCGGGCGCCGGTTGGATCACATCTGGACCACGCCTGATCTGACATTGAAAGGCTACGAGATTTTGCAGGATGCGCGCGATTGGGTGCAGACCTCGGATCACGTGCCGGTTTGTCTGGATATCGAAATTTAACTTCCCGAGGTCTCATGCCTGATCTTTTTAGCCCCTTCACCTTGAAGGGCGTGACGCTACGCAATCGCATCGCCATGTCACCGATGACAATGTATCGTGCCACCGATGGCAAAATGAGCGATTTTCATATCATGTTGCTCGGGTCGCGCGCCGCCGGTGGGTTTGGGTTGGTATTTCCCGAACAACTCGCCATCACCGAAGATGGCCGCACCGGCACAAGTTGCGCCGGGATTTATGACGACGATCAGATCGAGGGGCTTTCCCGGGTCACCGCGATCATCAAGGACATGGGGTCCGTGCCTGCGGCACAGCTTGGCCATACCGGCCGCAAGGGCAGCGAACTGAAACCCTGGGAGGGCAAGCGGCAATTGCCCCCCGATCATCCGGATGGCTGGCAGACGCGCGGTCCATCAGCGATTACCTTTGGCGGGCGCTACACTTTTCCAGTGCATGAGCTTTCAATCGACGAAATAAAGGATATTCACCGCGCCTATGCCAGCGCGGCGCGGCGGGCGCTCGACGCTGGGTTCGAGTGGTTGGAAATGCATTTCGCCCACGGTTATCTCGGCGCGAGCTTCTTCTCCCCGCTCGCCAATCAGCGCACCGACCAGTATGGCGGCTGCCTGGACAACCGGCTGCGGTTTCATCGTGAGGCGATGGATGCGGTCCGCGCGGTGTGGCCGGAACGCTTGCCGTTGACAATGCGATTAGGCTCCGATGATTTCAACGTCGATGGGGTTCAGTTCGATGACGCGGTTTGGGCCATCGGCCAATTGAAAGACCACGGCCTGGATTTCGCCGATCTCAGCCTCGGGATGAATACCGACGCGACCATGGGCATCCCGTGGAACGATGTCGGCTTCATGGTCGAGCGCGGCGCGCGGGTGCGGCAGGAAGTCGGCATTCCAGTTGGAGTAAGCTGGAACCTAGGGATCCCAGCATTTGCCGACCGGGTGATCCGCGAGCAACTGATCGACCTGGTTTTCCTCGGCCGCCCCGCTCTCGCCAACCCGCATTGGCCAGTCTGGGCGGCGCGGGAACTCGCGCAAAACGATCCGTTCAGCCTGATCCCGGAGGACTGGGCGTGGTGGTTACGCAGCCGGCCAGGGCCGGAAGGGTCCCTCGGTTGGCCGCCCGTGCAGCGTTAACCCGCACGCGGGCCATCATTGACCCACTGGCGGCGGGCTTATCATTCAGTTGATGACCTCGTCGGGGAAAATTCCCCAGATCACGTCGCGCTTGAGCCAGCCGCGGTGCCCGCCGGCTTCGACATCGCACCAGGCGGCCTTGGCGGCGCAACTGCGCAGGCGGCCGGCAACTCCGGTGCGCAAGGTGGCAACGGCTGGGGCATCGTCGCCAGCCGATTTGCGTAGGGTCTGGTCGCCAACCTTGATGACAAAGCCGCGCCGGCCGGCGAGCGTCGCCGAATGCACCCAACCTTTTACCCCGTCCTGATCTTCTATAAGGCGCCAGGCATCGAATTCGCGCTGGATTTGCACCGGCAGATCGCGCCGATGATAGACCCAGTCGATCGGGTAGCGGGTGCCGGGGCCGGTGCGCAGATTAACCTCATCTGACCGCAGCGCCGCCCAGCGTGGTAGCGGCGCGCCGGTGGTTGCACCTTTGGTGGGGTCGGGTTTCTCGGGTTCGGGCTTGGCGGGGGCGGGCGGGGGCGCGGCGGGTTTGCCCGGTTGGCTCGCGACCACCGCCGCACCGCCCACCACGGCGCCCGCCGCAACCGCGCCGACAACCGCCGCCTTGCCTGGCTTGTGCTTGGGTTTCTGTGCGTGGGTGTTCGTCGGCGCTGACACCACCGGCGTCGGCTTGCCGGGCTTGGATTGCCCGAGGCTCGAGGTCGAGGCATTCGGCCCGACCTGTTGCACCGCCGTGCGCGGCGCAGCAACCGGCGGGGTTGACGGGCCTTGCGGCACGTTCTGGGGTTTGGTCGGCGCGCCAAGCACGCCTTGCGGTTGCGCCCCGACCGCGGATGCAAGCAGACAGAGTGCGCAAACCAGGATCAGCGACGTTTTCATTTGCCATGGGTGCCAAGCTTTGCCGGGTTCGGTCAAGCGTTGTTTAGAGCGTGATGATCTGCCCGGTTCCGACTGCGACCAGGAAGCTGGTGATGCCGGCAACTTCGACCCGCTGCGACAGCATCGCGGGATCAATTCCGGCCATCCGCAGGCCGGATTCGCAGGCGATCAAGCGCACCCCAAGCTCGGCGCAAGCCTCCCGCAGGATGGCGATGCCGGGCACCCCGGCGGTTTCAATTTCGGCTTCCCGCAAGCCGGCGCTCGCGGCGTCGGTCAGGCCGTGGCAGCCATCGTTGGTGGCGAAAATCACCACGTCGCGCCCGATTGCCGCGGCACCGGCGGCCAGCATGAATGCGTAATGCGTCCGTTCATGCCCGCCCGAGATCAGCAGGATGCCGAGGCTAGACGGCATGATGGGACAAATCGGGGTAGCCCGCTGGCCCGCAGGATGGGCAATTCGGATCCCTCGGCAGGCGGACATTGCGGAAGCGGGTAGCAAGCGCGTCCCAAATCAGCAGGCGGCCGGCCATGGTGTCGCCGATGCCGAGGATTTCCTTCAGCACCTCGGTTGCCTGCAAGGTGCCCATAACCCCGGTGACGGCGCCAAGAATGCCGGCCTCCGAGCAACTCGGCACCATGCCATTCGGTGGCGGCGCCGGGAACAGGCAGCGATAGCAGGGGCAGGCCGGGCCGGCATGGGGTTTGAAGACCGATAACTGGCCTTCGAAACGCAGTACCGCGGCCGATACCAGGGTGCGGCGGCCAAGCACGCAGGCATCGGCGAGCAGAAACCGGGTGGGGAAATTATCAGTGCCATCGCAAATG
This sequence comes from Acetobacteraceae bacterium, assembly GCA_014377905.1. Classification (GTDB taxonomy): domain Bacteria; phylum Pseudomonadota; class Alphaproteobacteria; order Acetobacterales; family Acetobacteraceae; genus CAITOL01. Next base: position 5,838 of record JACMOQ010000646.1, read on the forward strand.
ATGTCGTAGTCGGCAATCAGGGCGGCGACATTGTCGGGGCCGAGCCGCATTTGGTGGGCGTTGATGGTGACCGCCGGATTGATCGCCCGCGCGGCCGAGGCAGCCGATGCCACCTTGGGCTTGCCAAGCGATGCCGTATTGTGGGCGACCTGGCGCTGTAGATTGGACAATTCCACCACGTCATCATCGACCAGCCCGATCGTGCCAATGCCGGCGGCGGCAAGATACAGCACCATCGGGCTGCCCAACCCACCGGCGCCGACAAGTAACACTTTGGCATCCCGCAATTTCGCCTGACCGATCCCGCCGACGTCAGGCAGCAGGATATGGCGGCTGTAGCGGGAAATCTCGTCTTCAGTGAAATCAAGGTTCATGGCCTAGTGTCCGACCGATAGGGGAATGTGGCAAGAAGGGACATGACCAACACATCCCCCGATGCCGCCCTGGTGCTGCTGTCTGGCGGCCAGGATTCCGCGACCTGCCTCGCCTGGGCGCTCGACCGCTATGCCCACGTCGAAACCCTGGGTTTCGCTTATGGCCAGCGGCATGCCGTGGAATTAACCTGCCGCCAGCCGTTGCGCGACGGCATGGCAGCGCTTGGCGACTGGGGCAGCAAGCTTGGGCCGGATCACATGATCGATCTCGGCCAGAGCCTGGCGGCAATCGGGGCGACGGCCATGACGGCGGAGGTTGAAATCCGCTTCAACGAAGATGGCCTGCCCAACACCTTCGTACCGGGCCGCAACATCGTGTTTCTAACCTATGCGGCGGCGCTGGCCTATCGCCGGGGTTTGCGCCGCATCGTCGCTGGCATGTGCGAAACCGATTATTCCGGCTACCCGGATTGCCGCGATGACACCATCAAGGCGCTGCAAGTGGCACTCAGCCTCGGCCTTGATCGCCGGTTGGTGTTGGAAACCCCGCTGATGTGGCGCGACAAGGCGGCGACCTGGGCGTTGGCGCAGCGCCTCGGCGGGAACGCCTTGGTCGACCTTATCATGGAACACAGCCATAGCTGCTACCTCGGCGACCGCACCCGCCGCCACGCCTGGGGCTATGGCTGCGGGACGTGCCCGGCCTGCGATTTGCGGGCGAAAGGATGGGGACGGTGGAAGACGGGGTGAGGGCCGCTAGCCCGCCCTCAAAATCCCTGCCGCCAGATGCGCCGCCTGCGGGAAATCCTCGGCCACCGCAATTGCACCGGTCGCCATCTCGAGCGGGCCATACCCCCAGGCGGCAAAGATGCACGGCACTCCCGCGCCGAGCGCCGCCGCCACGTCGTTTTTGTGATCGCCGATCATGACCGCGCGATCGACGGAGCCGCTGGCGCTCGCGAGCGTTGCCAGCAAATGGCCGGGATCGGGCTTGCGCACCGGATAGCTGTCGGCGCCGCCAATGGCGGCAAACAGCCCGTCCAGACCCAGCGCGGCCAGTAGCGATCGGGCCGGTGCTTCGGGCTTGTTGGTGCAGACCGCGAGCTTCCAGCCATCGGCGTGAAGCTGGCGCAAAGTGGCCTCAACCCCAGGATAGGCAACGCTCGCCCCGGCGGTGTGGGCGCCGTAATCGGTCAGAAAATCGTCGAGCGCTGTCGCGTCCGGCGCGCGCCCATGGGCGGCAAAGGCGCGTTCGAGCAGCACTGCCGCGCCGTCGCCCACCATGGCCGCCACCGCCGCGTAGCCGAAACCCGCCAGGCCGCGTGCGGCCATCAACCGGTTTAGCGACAATTCGAGATCCGGCACCGAGTCGACGAGCGTGCCGTCGAGGTCTAAAATCATGCAGCGCGCCATGCGAAGCCTTTCCATGCGATAAGCAACGTTCAGCCTCCCCTTTGACATGGTCCCGCGCGGACCGCTACTCGGATGGTATCATGACATCGACCGCCATCATCCTCGCCGCCGGTTTCGGCACCCGCATGAAGTCCGCGCTGCCCAAGGCGCTGCACCCGATCGCGGGGCGGCCAATGCTGCGCCATTTGCTGGCGAGTTGCGAGGCGGTGTTTGACCGCATCGTGGTGGTCATCGGCCCGGATATGGACGCGGTTGCCGCTGTCGCCGCGCCGCATACCGTGGTGGTGCAGCACGAACGGCTCGGCACCGCGCATGCGGCTTTGCAGGCGGCGCAGCATTTCGGCGATGGTGAGGTCGCGGTGCTGTACGCCGACAATCCGCTGATCACGCCGGCAACCCTGACCCGCTTGCTCGCCCGGCGCGCGGCCCCCGATATCGGGCTTGCATTACTGGCGATGCGCCCGGCCGATCCGGGTCGCTATGGCCGGGTGGTCGCCAATGGCGGCCTAGTCGAACGGATCATCGAATGGGCAGACGCCGACATCGTCGAGCGTGAAATCGGGCTGTGCAACGCCGGCGTGCTGTGCGGCGCGGCACCAGCAATGCGGCGCTGGCTGTCAGCGGTAGGCAACGACAATGAAAAGGGTGAATTCTATCTGACCGATCTGGTCGCCCTGGCGCGCGGCGTGGGCGAACATGTTGCAGCGGTTGAAGCGCCGGAAACCGAGCTGCGCGGGATTAATTCGCGGGTCGAACTCGCCGCCGCCGAGGCCACCGTGCAGGCCTGGCTCCGGGTCGCCGCGATGGAAGCTGGCGTGACCATGACCGCGCCCGACAGCGTATTTTTGTGCAGTGACACAGTGTTCGAGCAAGATGTCAGCATCGGCCCCGATGTGGTCTTCGGCCCCGGCGTCACCGTGCGCACCGGCGCGGTGATCAGAAGCTTTTGCCATATCGAAGGCACTGAAATCGGCACCGGCGCGATCATTGGACCGTTCGCCCGGCTTCGGCCTGGCACCACGATCGGCGCGGATGCCCATGTTGGCAATTTCGTTGAGTTGAAAAACACTGCGTTGGGCGACGGCGCCAAGGCGAGCCATTTGTCCTATCTCGGCGATAGCGATATCGGCGCTGGCACCAATATCGGCGCCGGCACCATTACCTGCAACTACGATGGCTACGACAAGCACCGCACCACAATCGGGCGAAACGTGTTCATCGGATCGGACTCGGTGCTGGTCGCGCCGGTCACCATTGGCGATGGTGCGTTCGTGACTGCCGGCAGTGTGATCACCAAGGATGTCGCCCCCGATGCGATGGCGTTCGGGCGCGCGGAGCAAGTCGAAAAACCGGGACGGGCAGCGGAATTTCGTACCCTCCATTCCAAGCAAAAGGGATAATTTCATGTGCGGCATTGTCGGCGCGATTGGTGCACGTCCTGCCGCGACCTTAATCCTCGATGCGCTGCGCCGGCTGGAATATCGCGGCTATGACAGCGCCGGCATCGCAACGTTGGTCGATGGCCAAATCGATCGCCGCCGCGCCGCCGGCAAGCTGCGTAATCTTGGCGATGTGTTGGACGCCGACCCACTTGCCGGCACCACCGGCATCGGCCACACCCGCTGGGCAACCCACGGCGCGCCGACCGAGGCCAACGCCCATCCGCATAGTACCGCGCGCGTATCGATCGTGCATAACGGCATCATCGAAAATCACGCCGAACTGCGGGCCGAACTGGAAGCCGCCGGCCAGGTGTTTACCTCGGAAACTGATACCGAAACAGTTGTCCAGTTGTTCGATCTCTATCTAGGGCAGGGCATGACGCCGGTCGAGGCCGCACGCAAAGCCTTCCCTCGCCTGGAAGGCGCCTACGCGCTGGCGATGGTATTCGCCGGCCACCCGGAATTGATGATCGGTGCCCAGCAGGGTGCGCCTTTGGCGGTTGGGTTTGGCGATGGCGAAATGTTCCTCGGCAGCGACGCGCTGGCACTCGCCCCGCTGACGCAACGGATCGCGTTTCTTAACGATGGCGACTGGAGCGTGGTGTCCCGTGATGGTGCCACGTTCTTCACCATGGA
>JACMOQ010000647.1 GCA_014377905.1 Acetobacteraceae bacterium
CGGCATGGCGGCGCTGCTGCCGTATCTCGATCCTTACTGGCAGGAACAGGTCACGGTGCGCGGCATTGACGGGCTCGATCTGTCAAGTTTCCCAACTCAGATGGACGCGCATGGCCGGCCGGATTGGCGGGAGGCGGGGCACAAGCCGGGCAGTTCGCTTGAATTGCTGCGCCGCGACGCGCTTGACGGGTTCGGCTCACAATTGGCGATTTGCAATCCGCTTTATGGCGTGCTGGCTATTTATAACGAGCATTTTGCCGCCGCGGTGGCGCGGGCGATGAATGACTGGATCACCGCCGAATGGCTCGACCGCGAACCAAGACTGCGCGCGTCGATTACGGTTGCCGCCCAGAACGCCGACTATGCGGTTGATGAAATCGAACGCCGCGCCGGCGTCCAGCGTTTCGTGCAGGTGTTGCTGTTGTCGCAAGACGATGTCCCGCTTGGCAACCGACGCTACTGGCCGATTTATGCGGCGGCCGCCCGACACGGCCTAACGATTGGCGTCCATGCCGGCAGCACCTATCGCCACGCCATTACCTCGAATGGCTGGCCGTCCTACTATCTGGAAGACTACGCCGCCCACGCCCAGGGCTTCCAGTCCAACCTGCTGAGCCTGGTGCATGAGGGCGTGTTCGCCAAGTTCCCCACCCTGAAGGTGGTGTTCATCGAAAGCGGTTTTACCTGGCTGCCAACTTTCATGTGGCGGGCCAACAAGACCTGGCGCGGGGTGCGTGCCGAAGTGCCATGGGTGGACCGTCCGCCGAGCGATATCATCCGCGACCATGTTCGCTTCACCCTGCAACCGACCGACGCGCCGCCAACCGGGGCGGACATGGAACGGGTGCTGAACCAGATCGGCAGCGACGATATGCTGCTGTTTTCCACTGACTACCCGCATTGGCAGTTCGACGGCGACAATGTCTGGCCAGCGGGGTTTTCCGATACGCTCAAGCAGCGCGTGCTGGTCGATAATCCACGCAACGCCTATCCACGGTTGAAGGAGGCTCTGCAATGACCCCTGAAGACGGCAGAACATTGGTCGCCGAGGCGCCGGCAAACGCATCGCGCAGCAAGCTGAAGCTGATTGATTGCGACGTGCACCACGCGCTGCGGTCGTCGAAGGATCTGTATCCGTACATGGCAACGCGCTGGCACGATCATATCGCCCAGTTCGGCCGCCGCCGGCCGGTGCCGTTCCTGGCATCATCGCCGTATCCGAAAACCGCGCCGGCCTTGTCGCGCACCGATTCCTGGCCGCCCAATGGTGGCCCCCCTGGATCGGATTTGGCATTCCTGCAGGAACAACTGCTCGACCGGTATAATATCGAGTATGGCATGCTGCATTTGTTGACCAGCGGCATGGATGAACGCAACCAGGACCTTGGCAATGCGCTGTGCTGCGCCATCAATGACTGGCAGTACGAGCATTGGACGCAGAAGGATAAGCGCCTCAAAGCCGCGATCGTGGTGCCGGGCGAGGATGCGGTGGCCGCGGTAAAGGAAATCGAACGCTGGGCCGGCAACCCCGATTTCTGCCAGATCAGCATTGTCACCCATAGCATCGAGCCTTTGGGACGGCGCCGCTACTGGCCGATCTACGAAGCGGCGCAGGCGCATAACCTGCCGATCGGGCTGCATAGTTCTGGCACCAACGGCCATGCGGTGACCAGCGCCGGCTGGTGCAGCTATTATGTCGAGGAACAGCACAACGTTGCGCTGTCGCAGCAGAACCTCGCGATCTCGCTGGTTTGTGAGGGCGTGTTCGAGCGTTTCCCCGCACTCAAGGCGGTGATCGTCGAGGCTGGCTTTGTCTGGGTGCCGGCAGTGTGTTGGCGGCTTGATCAGCATTGGGCGCGGATGCGCGGCGAAGTGCCGCATCTGACCAAGAAGCCCTCGGAGTATTTCCGCAGCAATCTGTGGTATTCGAGCCAGCCGGCCGATGAGCCGGAAAATCCGCAGGATTTGCGCCAGGTCATCGAATGGCTCGGCTGGGACCGGCTGATGTTCGCCACTGACTATCCCCATTGGGACATGGACAACCCGGAACATGCCTTCAAGTTCCGCATGACCGAGGCCGAACAGCAGCAGGTTTTCGCCGGCAATGCGCGCGCCGTGTATGGTTTGGCCTGACCGATGGCGCGGCATATCGTTGCCGACGCCGGGGAAATTCCCCCTGGCGGGCGGAAGCTGGTAACGATCCGCGGCCGGGAGATCGGTGTCTTCAACCAAGGTGGCGAGTATTTCGCCCTGCTCAACCGCTGTCCGCATCAAGGCGCGGAATTGTGCAAGGGCACCCTGATCGGGCTTGCGACATCGACCGGGCCGGGCAATTTTGAACTGACCCGGCACGGCGAAATGCTGAAATGCCCCTGGCATGGCTGGGAATATGAGATTCGCACCGGGCAGTCGTGGTGTGACCCCAACGACATTAAAGCGCGCGCTTATCCGGTGACGGTCGAACATGGCGCGACGCTGGTCAAAGGCCCTTATGTCGCCGAAACATTCCAGGTCGAGATTGAGCAGGATTATGTGGTGATCGAGGTCTGATCGCGGCACGGGACGGCCAATAGACATCTTGACGGGGCGATGCGTATGTGTTAGTAAAAAAACCATGAATACATTATCGTCATCCCCCTTCAGCCTGCCGGAGACCGCGCCCGAATTGGCGCGGCGCTTCTGCGTGATCCTGGCCGGGCTGGCGGGTCTGGTGGCGCGACGGTTTTTGCGGATGCCGCATTTGATGCGGTTCACGCTGCTGCTATGGGGCCGGCTCAGCCGGGCGGTGCCGCGTTTTGTGCGGGCGCTGGACAGACCGGCCAAACCGCGGGGCCAGCGCGCACGCACGGGACGCACGGCACGCACAGACCAGGTGCGTGTGCCCGGCTTACCGACTGGTCGCGGCTGGCTGGTTCGCGAATTGGGTTGGGAGGCAGTGGGTTTTGCCAGCCAGATGGAGGCTTTGCTCAACGAGCCTGGGATGCAGGCGACGTTGCTAAACTCCCCTGGGTTGGCGCGGATTTTACGCCCGATTTGTCGGATGTTGGGGGTTGCGCCCGTCGTGGTGCTGAAGATCGCGGCGGCAGTGGCCGTGCCCGAAATGGTGGTTGTAACGCTGCCGCCGGTTTGGGTGCGGGCGGCGGCGGATGTTGCGACGGACGAGTCCGCGCCGGGGATGGATGCGGTTTTTTTGCCTGCCTGAAAGGCGGGTATTTTGTCGCGCTAATTGTTACGATAACGTAATAAAATAACTGAATTTGCGGCTGTAGGCCGGGATTGCCGCGCATCTGACGCCTGTCCCGCCCGCTGATCTGTTCGCCGGGGTAGCGCGGTGGTGGTGACCTTCGCGCCGGAATATTGTGTGCTGTTGTAGCGTGCTACTCTGCCCAGGGATCTGAGCCGGCGTTAGCCGACTATTGGGAGGACAAAATGATACGACCCCTGAAATTGTTTCTGGGTGCGCCGTTGTTAGCGATGCTATTGGCCACTCAGGCGGTCACCCAAGCCCGGGCTGCCGGTGCCGATGCGGCGCTGGTTGCGGCGGCCACCAAGGAGGGCGCGCTGGTTTGGTACAGCACCCTGATCGTCAACCAGATTACCCGGCCGTTGGCGCTGGCGTTCGAGAAGAAATACCCCGGTATCAAGGTGCAATACTCCCGCGCCACCAGCAACGACGTAGCGTTGAAAATCACCAACGAAGCCCGCGCCGGACGCCTCCAGGCCGACGTGTTTGACGGCACCAATACCATCGACCCGCTTCAGGATGCCGGGCTGGTGGAGTCGTATCTGGTCGACGCCGCCAAATCGTATCCACAGGATTACCGCGACCGGGCAGGGCTGTGGACGACAATGAACGTCTATTTTCTGACGGTCGGGTACAACACCGATCTGGTGAAGGGCGCTGATATCCCGAAGACCTACGATGACCTGCTTAATCCAAAATGGGCGGGCAAGATGGCCTGGACCACCGACCCGACATCCTCCGGTCCGCCGGGTTTCATTCAGAACATCCTGGCCCTGAAAGGCAAGGAGACGGGAATGGAATATCTGAGCAAGCTGGCCGCCCAGAAGCCGGTGAACATCCCGGCATCCCAGCGCGTGGTGCTCGACAAAGTGATCGCCGGGGAGTTCCCGATCGGGCTGATGATCTTCAACCACCATGTCGCGATCAGCGGCGAGAAGGCCGCACCGATTGCCTGGGCGCGCACTGAGCCGCTGGTGGCGACCGCCAATCTGCTGAGCATCGTCAAGGGCGCACCGCATCCCAATGCGGCCA
>JACMOQ010000084.1 GCA_014377905.1 Acetobacteraceae bacterium
CTGGCCCTTGACCGATTACATACCGCCCTGACCGCCACCAGGTCGAAAGTTTTTTTGTTCTTTTTTGTTCACAAAAAGAAGACCTTCCTTGCTTTTGAGGATAATGGATATGGCCCGCAGACCCAACAATCCCCCCCTCCCCGCCGGCCTCACCGCCCCGGAAATGTTGCAACTCTACGAACGCATGACGTTGCTGCGCCGTTTCGAACAGGCCGCCCAGATCGCCTGCCGCACCGGGGAAACGCCGGGATTTTTGCACTTGTACATCGGCGAGGAAGCCGTCGCGACCGGGGTCTGCGCCCATTTGCGGCCATCGGACTGGATTACCTCGACCCATCGCGGCCACGGCCACGCGCTGGCCAAGGGCATGGACCCGAAAATTCTGATGGCGGAACTATACGGCAAGCATGGTGGCGCGGTTGGCGGCCGCGGCGGCACCATGCATCTTTATGATCGCAGCATCGGGCTGTTCGGCACCAATGGCGTGGTTGCTGCCGGCGCCTCGCACGCGCTGGGGGCGGCGATCAGTGCCCAGTTTCGCGGTACCGGCGATGTTGGCGTCGCGTTCTTCGGCGATGGCGCCACCAACCATGGCGGCTTTCACGAGGCGCTGAATATCGCCGGGTTTCGTCGGGCGCCGGTGATTTTCGTATGCGAAAATAATCTTTACGCCACCGCCACCGCTCTCAGTTCGGTCAGCCTGAACCCCGAAATCGCATCCCGCGCCGCCGCCTATGGCATTCCCGGCGTCGCGGTCGATGGCAATGACGTGCTGGCGATGTGGGAAGCGGTTCGCATCGCGTCCGTTCGTGCCCGTGCCGGCCTTGGTCCAACCCTGATCGAGGCCAAGACTTACCGCACCGTTGGCCATCACGAAGGCGATCCGGTCACCGGCAGCTATCGGTCTCAGGAAGAAGTTGATGCCTGGACCGCGCGCTGCCCGGTCACCACTTTCCGGGCTCGCCTGATCGACGAATTTGGCATCGCCACCGCCGACCAGATCGCCGAAATAGACGCCCGCGTCGATGACGTCGTGCAAGACAGCGTGGATTTCGCCCGTGCATCGCCCGAACCAGACCCCGCAACTGTGTTCCGCCATACCTATGCCGACCCGATTAACCCACCCGAGGCGATCGCCCCACGCGCTGCCACCCAAGCCCGCGAAACATCCTGGCTTGACGCGGTGCGCGACGGCATCGCTGAGGAAATGCGCGCCAACCGCAACATTCTCTATTTTGGCGAGGGCATCGGCGAACGCGGCGGCACCTTCGCCCACACCAAAGGTCTCTATCAGGAATTCGGCGAAGATCGCGTCGTTGACATGCCGATCAGCGAACAGGGCTTCACCGGCGCCGCCCTCGGTGCGTCGGCCACCGGGGTTCGGGTCATCGCCGATCTGATGTTTGCCGATTTCCTGTTCGAGGCCGGTGGCCAGATCGCGCTTCAGGCCGCCAAGTTGCGCTACATGAGCAACGGCCAGATGAACGCGCCGATGGTGATCCGCGTCGGCGCCGGCACGGTACGCAGCACCGGCCCGCATCATAGCGGCACCTATCATTCGATGTGGGCGCATATTCCCGGCCTGATCGTCTGCATGCCGTCAACCCCTGCCGACGCCAAGGGGCTGATGAAAACCGCCTTGCGCGCTGGCGATCCAGTGCTGATGCTGGAACCGAAAGCCCTTTTTGCCAGCAAAGGCCCGGTGCAGGACGGCGATCATTACACTCCCTTCGGGCTCGCCCGCATCGCCCGCCAGGGCCACCACATCACCATCGCCGCCACCGGCCAAATGGTGCATCGCGCCCTCGAAGCCGCTGAGGCCCTCGCCCGCGACGGCATAGAGGTCGAGGTGATCGATATGCGCACCATCCAGCCGCTCGATGTCGATACGGTAGCAGCGAGCGTGCGCAAAACCCATCATCTGCTGGTCGTCGACGAAGGCTGGCCGATGATGGGCGTAGGGGCGGAAATTGGTCAGGCGATGAACGAGTTGGCCTTCAATGACCTCGATGCCCCGGTCGCCCGGCTGCATACCGCGCCTGTCACCCACCCGTTCGGCCCCGCGCTCGAACGGGCCATGCTGGTCAACGCCGACCGGGTAGCCATCCGCGTGCGCGAAGTCCTTGCCGGCACGGCCACGCCACCGTGGCGTTGGAAAGGCCGCCCGGACGGCGTGCAGGCGCCGATTGAGGATATTGTCGCCGCCGCCCCACTTGCCGCCCCACCGCCGGCGCCCAATCTCGGCACGCTGAAAGGCGCGCTGATCAACATGCCGTTCGGCGACCTCACCATCAGTTCCGGCAAGCTGGTGCGCTGGACCGTCGATGACGGCGCGACCGTTGCCAAGGGCGACATTGTCGCCGAAATTGAAACCGACAAGGCGGTGGTGGAAATCGAGGCTCCGGCGAGCGGCATTGTCGCCCAGGTGGTGAAAGCCGCCGGCGAAACCATCAATATGGGCGCCACGATCGGTGTGGTGAAAGATCGCTGATCAGGATACGTCGTAACGCAGGCGGTAACGATCGGCCCGGTGGCGGGCGATGGTCAACTCCACCGGCCTGCCATCGGCTGCATGCCACAACATGCGGTTAACCAGAACTGGGGTGCCCGCCTGGGTTTTCAGCGATCGTGCCAGTGCTGCGTCGGCAAGTTCCGCCGACACTGTGATGCGCGCGCCCGACAGCTTGATGCCAAGCCGCTTTTCCACCGAGCGGAACACCACCACATCGTCGAAATCGCCGCGGCTGAGCCGGGCGCCGATTTCCGGCGGGAAAAAGATCGTTACTTCGCTTATCGGATCGCCATCGCGGAACATCCGGCCGCGCAGGCAGTAAAGTTCCACTGTCCCATCCAGCCCGAACGCCGCGGCCGCTTCATCCGAGAGGCGGCGGCCGTAACCCGCAATGCGCAGCTGCGCCCCGTCAGTGACCGCGATGACATCGGCCAGACTATTGAGCGGCTGGGCAATTGTCGCGATCGCCACACGGGAAATCACCGCCGCTGCCTTGGCCGTGCGCTTCCTTATCAATCCTTCGGCCGCCAGATCGCGCAACGCATGGCGCACCGTAATCAGGCTGACCCCCAAGCCCTGCGCCAGATCCGCCTCGGTCGGAAGGTCGGTGCCAACATCTATCCGTCCCTCGACAATAGCCGTCCGCAGTTGCGCCGCCGCCTGACGGTATAGCGGCCCGGCGCCGCGACTAAGCCTGCCTGGTTGGAACATAGCCGGCGTCATACCCCCAATCGGGCAGGATTGTCACCACGGCTATTTCAACCCGAGCTCCTGGAAATTCCGCCAGATGCCCGGAGTTGGCCACGGCTTGAAGGTCACCTTGTCGGTGCGCCAGGCGAACGTCACCAGTGGGCGATAGGTGGTCACGCCGCCGAGCACCTCGTCATGCTTGATGCGGGCGATTTTCTGCAACAATGCCCCACGGGCGACCGGATCGAGAATCCGCCGCTGCTGCTGGATCATCGCGTCAATTTCGGGCACCGAGGTATAGGAATAGCTGCCCCAGCCGGTGCCGGCCTCGAAACTATGCAAATGCCCGGCCCACGGAATGCCGGGATCGCCGGGCACGCCCTGCCCCCACATCCAGCTGATCACCCCGTCCATTTCCGGTGGGCCGGTGCGCCCGCGCCGCCCGATGCTGATCCACGCGCCATATTCCAATTGCCGTATCTGGCAGCGAATGCCAACCGCGGACAAATAGGCGAACGATGCCTCGCCCATTTCCTTGACGTTAGACTCACGCGGGGTTGTAAGGTTGTAGCACGGCGTTTCGAACCCGTTCGGAAATCCGGCTTCCTTGAGCAATTCCCTCGCCTTCTTCGGATCATACGGCAGCGGCTTCAGGGTCGGATCGTAGCCGGCCGCCCCCGGGCCGATTTCGGCATAACGCTCACCCTGGCCGAACAGCACCCGCTTGATGATGGCATCGAAATCAATCGCATGCGCCACCGCCCGCCGCACCCGCACGTCACGGAACGGGGAGTTCGGCAAATGGCTGGCGAAATTCAAAAACAGGTTATTTCCGGTATTGAAGGATATCGTGGTGGTATTGGGCAAGGTTTTGAACTCGGCACCCATCGAAGGCGGCACCGCATCCATCCAGTCAATTGCCCCGGTCTTGTAGGCGGCAACCCGCGTCAGGTCCTCCGGGATGAACTTGATCGTGAGTTTTTTTACCCCCGGCCGATGCTCCTGGTTCCAATAGCCATCAAAAGCTTCCAGCCTGATCTCGTCTTTCACCGTCCACGACACGAATTTCCATGGCCCGGTACCGATCGGCGCCTGGCCAAACCCGTCGAGACCAACCTTCTGCGTATAGGCTTTCGGCACCGCCCAAAGCTGCAAATTGCCGATCAGGTAGGAAACATCGGGTTCCTTGAAGCGGATGCGGAAATGCAGATCGTCAATCACCTCAAAGCTTTCGACCATCGCCTGCAAATGCGCCCAGCGGCTGTCTTTGGGATCGCGCAGCCGCTGGTAGGCAAACTCGAAGTCGCTGGCGGTGAGCTTATCGCCATTATGGAACAGCACGCCAGGCCGGATAGCGACGTCCAGCACCGGCTTTTCTGCCGTGCCGCCAAGTTTGTAGCTCTCCGCCAGCCAGTTCAACTGCGTGCCGTCCTGATCCGGCCGCAACAACTGCTCGAACACATTGCCGATCAGATAGGTGTCCACCCCCGCCGCATAGCGCACCGGATCGGCCGTAGTCGGCTCGGCGGCCAACGCGATGGTCAGGCTGCCTGTCGCCGGCTTGGGTTGGGCCCCAGCCGCGAAGGGCAGCATTGCCGCGCAGAACATGAGCGCTTGACGGAGGTTCATGGTCGCTTCCTGGCTAGTTTTGTCTCAGGCTAAGGTAATTGGAGCGGGGCAGCAAATAGCGCGGATGAGCGTCTTGTTGTTAACCTGTCCCGGTGGAAACCCGAAAAAATTCACACCGCCGTCATCGTGATCCCTTGCATGGCGATACAGTCGCGCCGGCTGGCTCGGTCCGGTCGGCGTTTTTTGGGTTCCAGAAATATTTGTATGAGGCAGGCGCCTTTACCGCCGCAACCCCTGCCCGCCATTCACGCTGATCACCTGCGCGGTAATCCAACTTGCCGCCGGGGACGCCAGGAACACCACCAGATTGGCAACTTCGTCCGGCGTGCCCATCCGTCCGGCCGGGCAGGACGCGAGGGTTGCGTTATACAGCGCCGGATTGTCACGCTTGGCGACATCCCAGGTGCCGCCTTCGAAGAAAATCGATCCGGGGCAAACGCAATTGGCGCGGATGCCTTCATGCGCATGCGCCGCCGCCTGGGTGCGGGTGTAATGAATGGTCGCCGCTTTGGCCGCGCCATACGCTGGGGTGCGCACCGACGGCCCAAGCCCCGAACCCGACGCAATGTTAATGATGTTGCCATCGCCCGACGCCAGTAAAGCCGCCATCGCAGCGTTCGACGCCCGCACCACTGCCATTACATCGACATCGAGGCTCAGCGCCCAGCTATTCTCGTCATCGCCCCGCCCGAAGCCGGACGCGTTGTTGACCAGCACATCAATTCCGCCCAAAGCCGCTTGCGCCGCCGCGATATAAGTATCGATTTCGGTAGCCTTCGACAGATCGCAGCTTGCGGCATGTACAAGCCCGCCGAAGCGCGCGGCGTCTGCCCTTGTTGCCTCCAACGCGCCAGCCCCACGGGCGCAGAACGATACTGCCGCCCCGGCTTCGGCGAAGGCCAGCACGATCGCGCGCCCGATACCGCGGCTACCGCCGGCGACAATCACTTTTTTCCCTTTGACATCGATATTCATCGCCGCACTTCCCCCAAATGTGATCCTGGCGCAGAGTTGCAGGACAACGCAGAGATGGGAAGCGCCGATGGCATTGCATGTCGATTATTACGCGAGCCTGGGTTCGCCATGGACCCATCTCGGGGCTGCGCGGATTGTCGCGATGACCGCGCAGCACGGCGCCACGTTACGTATCTGGCCGGTGGATTTCGGCACGATTTTCGCGGCATCGGGCGGCTTGCCGCTCCCGAAACGCTCACCCCAGCGCCAGGCCTATCGCTTGCAGGAACTGCCGCGCTGGCGCGATTTCCTCGGCATACCGATCAACATCAAG
>JACMOQ010000648.1 GCA_014377905.1 Acetobacteraceae bacterium
GCTCCATCGCCGCGTGACCCGCGCGCAAGCCTGGGACCGCGCGGTGGAAATGCTGCGTCTGGTGCGCATCCCCGAGCCCGCCCAGCGCGCCCGCGAATATCCGCATCAACTCTCCGGCGGGATGCGCCAGCGCGCGATGATCGCCATTGCGCTCGCCTGCGACCCGCAAGTGCTGATCGCCGACGAACCCACCACCGCGCTGGACGTCACCATCCAGGCGCAAATCCTCGACCTGATCCTGCAATTGCAGCAGCAGACCGGAACATCTGTCTTGCTGATCACCCACGATCTTGGCGTCGTTGCCGAAACCGCCCAACGCGTGGTGGTGATGTATGCCGGCCGCAAGATCGAGGAAGCAACCGTCGAAGATCTGTTTGAATTCCCGTTGCACCCGTATACCCACGGCCTGCTCGGGTCGATCCCACATCTTGCTGCCATCAGCGGGGCGGTCGCGGAACGCTTGCAGGAAATCCCCGGTATGGTGCCGGCACTCAGCAACCTCCCCCCCGGCTGCGCCTTCGCTGCCCGCTGCGATCGCGCCGACAAAACATGCCGCGCTGATGTGCCGCCGCTGGTTGAATTGCGGCCTGACCACATCGTGGCCTGCTGGCATGCCGGGGCCGCGTCATGACCCCGGTTTTGCAGGTCGAGGACCTCAAGAAGCACTACCCGGTGAAGTCAGGCTTTCTGCGCCGCACCACCGGACAGGTCTACGCCGTCGATGGCGTGAGCTTTTCCATCGCCCCGGGCCAAACCCTTGGCCTGGTCGGCGAAAGCGGCTGCGGCAAGTCCACCGTCGCGCGTGCCGTCATGCGGCTGGTGGCGCCGACATCGGGCCGGGTGCTGGTCGAAGGCACCGACATCGCCACTTTGTCAAAAGCCGAGCTGCGCCCCTATCGCCGCCAGATGCAGATGGTGTTTCAGGACCCGTTTTCGTCGCTCAACCCGCGCATGTCGGCCGGCGACATCGTCGGCGAACCGCTGCTGGTGCATGGCGTCGCCACCGGTGCGCAAGCCCGCGCCCCGGTCGCTGCCCTGTTCGGCCAGGTCGGGGTGCGTCCCTCCCAGATGGATAATTTCCCCCATCAGTTCAGCGGCGGCCAACGCCAGCGCATCAGCATCGCCCGGGCGCTCGCGCTCAACCCGCGGCTGATCGTGGCGGATGAACCCGTATCGGCGCTCGATGTGTCGATCCAGGCCCAGGTGATCAATTTGCTGATGGACCTGCAGCGCGATCAGGGCCTCGCCTATCTGTTCATCGCCCATGATCTCGCTGTGGTCGAACACATCGCCCATCAGGTGGCGGTGATGTATCTCGGCCGGATTGTCGAAATCGCCGACAAGGTCACGCTATTCCGCAATCCGGTGCACCCGTACACGCGGGCGCTGTTATCGGCGGTGCCGGTGCCAAATCCGAAACTGAAGCGGAAAAAGCAGTTGCTTGAAGGCGACGTGCCAAGCCCGATGCGACCGCCGCCGGGCTGCCCATTTCATACACGGTGCCCGTCGGTCATGGCACGCTGTAGAACTGATGTGCCGATGTTGACTGAACGTGCGACGGGGCATTTGGCGGCTTGTCACTTGGAAGAAAAGTAAGCGAACACTTTACCTCACCCCAATCACCCCGGCATCGGTGGTGACGATAACAGGCTCGGTTATTCGGCTGCTCCCTGAATTTTGAGGATGCCCGGCAGCGCCAATTGCGCAAACAGGCGGACATTGGCGATGTCGGCTTCATCGTACCAGCTGGCGCGATGCAGAAGGTTCAACGTGCCGTAGGTCTGGCCATTCCAGCGCACCGGCATGTTGAGCACGCTTTCGCAGCCCAGCGACCAGATCAGCTCGTAGTCGTAGAAAACCTCTTTGATGTCGTCTCTGTTGCGGCCGATATAGGGCAAGCCGTCGAACATCACCGATTGCATCCAGGCGCTTGATGTTACCGGCTTGCGGCCACCGACCGGGTATTCCGCCGGCATGTTGGAATAGAAACGCTCGCTTTGTTTCAACGCCACGTGATGTACCAGAATGGTGAACAGCACATGGCCAGTGGTGGCGGCCAACGCGGCGTCAATAGCGCGAAAGCCAGCATCGGGCTGGCCGGCAGTCCCAAGGGCTGCTGTGACGGCGGCGATATGGGGCGTGGCGTCGGGACGGGTCATGAAACCTCCAAGCGATGGGTTCGCGGGCGTTCGGGAATGATGCCACCCGGTCGATAAGTCAGCAGTAGAATGAGCACGATGCCGATAATAGCCTCCCTGAGGGCGGCTATCTGCACCGGGGCAAGGCCGGGGATCACGCCGCCGAGGAAGCGGGTGCCTTCAGTCAGCGCCACCACCAGAATGGCGCCCAGCACCGCGCCGCGCACAGTGCCGGTGCCGCCGGCGGTCAACGCCAGCACGACATAGATGGTGACCAAGGGCTGGAACGAATCAGGCGCGATGTAGGCGTTGAAATGGGCGTAAAGCGCGCCGGCCGCGCCCATTAACCCGGCACCGATGGCAAAGGCTTGCAGCTTGAAGACCAGCACGGGCTTTCCGGCGACCGACGCGATCACGTCGTCTTCCCGAATGGCGCGTAGAACCCGGCCGAACGGGGCGGCGGACAGGCGGGCGACCAGCAACGCGGCCAGCCCCACGGCAAGCCAGACAATCACCATGAATTGCAGGTTGAACAGCAGGGGCAGCAGCATGCCGCGGCCAGGCGCCGGGATGGCCGAAATCCCGTCTGTACCGTTGGTCAGCCAGATTTCATTGGACGCCACCAGCCGGATCACTTCGGAAAAGCCGAGCGTGACAATGGCCAGATAGTCGCCGCGCAATCGTGCGGTCACCAGCGCCACGCCAACCCCGCAGGCCGACGCGGCCAGGATCGCCGCCGGCCACGCCAGCAGCAACGGCACCTGCAATTTCACCGTCAGCAGCGCCGAACAATAGGCGCCAATGGCAAAGAACCCGACCAGCCCGAGATTGATCATCCCCGCCAGGCCGAAGATCAGGTTCAGCCCCAGCGCCATCAGCGCGTAGCAGCCGGCGAACACCGCCATGGCGAGCAGATAGTTTTCCATTCAGACTGCACGCTCCCCCAGCAAGCCGCGCGGGCGGAAGGACAGCACCACCAGGATGGCGAGGAACCCGACTGCGGTGCGGTAGGTCGGGTCAAGCACGACGATTGAGAGTTCTTCGCCCACGCCGACCACGAACGCGCCCAGCACGGCCCCGGGAATACTGCCGAGGCCACCGACCACGGCTGCCGCAAAGATCGACAGCATCACCCGAAACCCGGTTAGCGGATCGACTGCGGTATCCATCGCCACCAGCATGCCGCCAAAGCCGGCCAGCCCCATGCCGATGAAATTCGCCAGTTGCGCGACCCGGTCGGCATTGATGCCCTTCAGGGATGCCAGCATCGGATTATCGGCGACCGCGCGCATCATTTTACCGGTGCGGGTGAAGCCGAGGAACACGAACAGCACCCCCATCGCCACCAGCGCCGCGCCGGCATTGTGCACCTGCTGCGGGCCGATGCGCACCATGCCGAACACGCCAAGATCGACCCGCCAATCACGCAGCACCGCAACCGCATAGCCGCGCTGGTCATTACCAAAGCCAAAGCGCATCAGGTTTTCCAGCACAATGGTCAAGGCGACCGACGCGATGGCAACCGTCAGCGGCCCGGAGGTGCGCAGCCGCCGCAGGGCGATTTCGTCGCTGGCGACCCCGACCATGCCGGCAACCACAAACGCCGCCAGCAACGCCACCCCGGCCGGCAAGCCGAGCCAGACATTGGCAAGGTAGCCCGCATAGGCGCCAATCGTTGCGTGGCTGGCAATCGCGAAGCTCGGGAAGCGCAGCACCGCAAAGATCGTAGTGAAGCCGATTGCCGGCACCGCGAGTTGGGTGCCGGCGAGCAACCCGTTGATCAGCAGCTGGGGAACATCGCCAATCAAATCAGGCCCAAAAGCCGATACTTGCCCTTGTCGGCAACATCAAAACGAAAACGGCAGCCTTCGATATCGCCCGCCGAGGTGAATTTGCATGGGCCGGAAGCGCCCTCGAAATTCACTTCCTGGCCGGCTGCCAGCAGCTTCAGACCATCGACCGCGCTCGTCACCTTGGTTCCCGCCGCATCGCCCACGCCGCGCACATTGTCGTGGATTGCCAGCCCAGTTGCCGCCCCTGCCTTACCGATCGCCAGCGCCACCAGGGAGATGTGGTCGTGCACCTGGCAGGAATAGGGATCGGGATCAGCTCCGAGAATGGCTTTCACCTTCGCATAGGCCGGGCTACCAAGATCAGGCGATGGCGCAAAGCTGATCAGGCCTTCGGCGACGTCCGCGCCAACGGTTTCCAGCAGCTTGGCGTTGGCGGCATACCCATACGTCAATTTCTTGCCCTCGTAGCCAGCACGGAACAATTCCCGCAAAATCACCGCCAGATCGGGGGTGTAGGAATTGAGAAACAATGCGTCGGGCTTGGTTTTCAGCGCCTGATCAACTTCCGAACGGAAGCTGGTTTTGGAGGCGTCGTAAATCACATCGCCCACCGCCTTGGCACCATTCTGGGCCAGCACTTCGGCGATACGATTATAGCTGTCGGCAGCGAACGGGGTTTGCGCCGATAGCGCGAAAACCGTCTTAGCACCGTTGCTGGCGAGGTATTTTCCCACCGTAGTGGATTGCAGATAGGTGTTGGGCTGGGTCCGGATAATATAGCCCTGATGTGGCAATCTGGTGATCGAGTCCGCGCCGGAAACGGTGAACAGCATCACCTTGTTTTCCCAAGCCAACGGCGCCACCGCAGTGGTGACGGCCGATGCCCAGGTGCCGATGATCGCGGAGACTTTATCGACATCGATCAGCTTGCGCGCCGCGCGCACTCCGGCATCGGGGTTGGTTTCATCATCCTCGTTGACCAGTTCGATGCGGCGCCCAGCAACGCCGCCCGCCGCATTGATCTCGGCCACCAGCGCATGCGCAACCTTGACCATCGCCGGACCATAAGGGCCGCCAGCGCCGGTTTGCGGGGTGAGCGTGCCAAGTCGGATCGGCCCGGATTGCGCTACCGCAAGCCGCGAGACGAACGGGGCGGCGAGCCCCCCCAGCAGGGCGGCGCGGCGGCTGGTGCGAAAGGTCATGGCGTGGCTCCTGAAGTGCGCAAAATATAATCAACGATAAGTATATTCCGATTCTCCCCAAAATGGAAAACTTAAGGACTGATAAGGGTTATCCTTTAATCGAACGGTGCCTCATGTCGTCCGGATTTTATCTTCAAACAACTCAAAATGGCGCAGTCGTCGAACTCCGGTTGTTCGCAGTAGCGGGGACCGGCGTGGTTCGAACCGATTATCGCATCGCAATAACGCCGTCGGATACTCAGCTTGTGAGTTTTGTGGGGCCCGAGGGATGGACGATAGTCACCAATCCGCAGCCCCCGGTCGCGCCAGCGCTATCTGTCGCAACAAATGGCACCGTCACGGTGACCTCCGGCGATGAAACCAACACATTTGTGGTAGGGTCAGGGGCTGACGGACTGGTGGGCACTTTCACCCTCCAACTGGCCTCGCCACTTTCAGCGCTCGCCGGCACCCTGACCATCAACCACTATGACGAGCCCGCCGGCACAGACGGTCACAGTACCGTCCATAACTATCCATCGCTTTCATTGGCAATCCCTGCGGCCGCACCTTGCTTCCTGCGGGGCACCCGACTGAATACCCCCAAAGGACTTGTCGCGGTCGAGCGGATCATGCCGGGCGAGTTGGTGAGCTTGGCACGCGGTGGAACAGCGGCGGTGGTGTGGATCGGCCACCGCGACATCGACTGCACCCGCCATCCCAACCTGTCTGATGTCACCCCGGTGCGGGTGCGCGCCGGCGCGCTTGGGCCAGGCAAGCCGGAGCATGACGTGTTGTTGAGCCCGGATCATTCGCTGTTTCTCGATGGAATGCTCATTCCAGTACGCTACCTGAAGAATGGAACGACGGTTGTGGACGCGCCATCGGCGCATGTATCATATTACCATGTCGAATTGGCGCAGCATGACATCCTGATGGCCGAAGGGATGGCGGTTGAATCCTTCCTCGATACCGGCAACCGGGGGGCTTTTGTCAACGCACAGTGCCCGATCATGATCCACCCGTCTTTCGCACTGCACCGCTGGGCAAAAGCGGGATGCGCGCAGTTGCTGTTGGACGGGCCCCGCTTGGTCACCGTTCGCCGTGCACTCCAGGCATGGGCCGAGGAGCTCGGCTACGGGGTAACGCAAGATCCCGATCTTTGGGTGGAAATCGCGGGCGCATGCCTGCCCGTGGCGTCGGCAGGACGCGTCGTCCGCGTCGATCTGCACGGACGGTCCGGCCTGGTGCACATCCGATCGCACAGCATGGTACCCGCCGAACTTGGGCTGGTGGCGGATCACCGACGGCTTGGCGTGGCGCTGACGGGAATAGCGCTTGACGGTGTCGCGGTGAAAATGGCCGACCCATGCCTGACCTCGGGCTGGCACGCGGCCGAGAATGGCGTCGGCGGCACGTGGCGCTGGACGGACGGTGATGCCACACTCGCGGTCGCCGGTGCCGA
>JACMOQ010000649.1 GCA_014377905.1 Acetobacteraceae bacterium
ATTTTCATTACGGCGATCCGCGTGCAGCCCGTCGCGGCAACTGCCGGTGTCAATATCGACGAGCGGCAGGGACAAATCGTTTTCTCCGAGGAACCACGAAAACGCCAGCCGGGCTTCGGCCAGCCACTGGCTGGCGCCATTGGCGCGCGCGGCTGCATGGCAGGCAGCAATCATGGCGGTGGCTTCCAAAGGCTGCTGGTCAAAAACGGCGGGGGAACTGCGATGGGTGCCAAAGCCTGCTGTGCCCACCGGGCGGAACTGGCCGGCGGGAGATTTTTGTACCGCAGCAATCCAGGCCAGCGACCGCAATCCGGCTGCGACAAAGCCCTGATCCGACAGCGCCGTTCCGGTGGCAATCAGCGCTTGGGGAAGCCGGGCATTGTCATAAGTCAGTCGCTCCTCGAACCAGACCCAGCTCGGGGTTTCCACCGCGGCGAGGATTGTCATCAACCGATTGCCAAGTTCCCGGCGCAGCTTGTTGGCGAAAGGGTCGCGGTTGGCGGCGCAATATGCGTCAAGGCCCAGCAGGGTGAATGCCCATGCGCGCGGTGAAGTGAATGAGCGCACGCTGGGCAAAGCGTCAGCGAACAGGACCGCCGCCCATATCCGACGTGACGGGTTCGCATCGTTACGGGCGCATTCGCCCAACGCCCATAACGTCCGGCCATGACTGTCTTCTGAGCCCGAATCTTCCAGCCAGCGCCGGTCATAGCTCATGAAATTACGGAAGCGTCTTGTGTCAGGGTTCCAGGCATGCTGGATGAAGCTTGCGAAAATCGCCACAAGATGATCGGGCAAGGGTGCTTCACCCGTCGCGTTCAACGCGCAGGCCAGGAGGAGCGCGCGGGCATTGTCATCGATGCAGTAGCCATGTGTCCGGTCTGGAATCGAGTGGATCGCGTGTTGCAACATGCCTGTGTGATCGCACATTGTCAGGAAATAGTCTGTGCGCAGATCCGGCACTGGAAGCTTGGTGTGCAGACGCACGACCTGGCCCGGGTTGGCGGCGGGCGGGGCGCGCTTGGCGGTCTGGCATTCTTCGAAAAGATCAATGTAATGCGCCGCGGTTTGCTGCCAGGTCATCGCCCTGCCGCAGTGATAGGCGCGCTCCCGCATCGCCAGGCGGCGCCCGCCATCGACCAGCAGGCCGGCAATTGCGGCAGCCATAGCGGCGGAGTCGGCAAATGGCACCAAGATGCCACGCCCGTCGGCCAGCAATTCAGCGGCGTGACAATAAGGCGTTGATACCACTGCCTTGCCCATGCCGAAGCTGTAGGCCAGGGTGCCCGATGTCATTTGCGCCGCGCCGAGATAGGGGGTCACATAGACATCGCACATGGAAATGAAATCCAGCAGCAGCGGACGATCGACGAATTGGTCAAGAAACACCACGCTATCGCCAAGGCCCAGTGCACGGGCGCGCGCTTGCAGCGATACGCGATAGGCTTCGCCTTCATGCCGCACCAGATTGGGGTGGGTGGCGCCCAGCACGACATAAACCGCATCCGGGCAACGCCGCAAAATATCCGACATTGCATCGATCACCACCTCGATGCCCTTATTGGGCGACAGTAGCCCGAAGGTCAGAATGACCGATCGGTTCGCGTAGCCCAGTCTTGCCTTGGCGGCATCGGGTTCGGCGAACGGCATGTCGGGGATGCCATGTGGGATCAAAGCAATTTTTTCGACTGGCACCTGATAGGTGCTGGCCAGCAATTCGCGGCCGCGCTCGGCCATCACCACAAGCTTGGAGGAAAAATGTGTCAGGCGATCCATCACCCGGCGTTGCGCCGATGTCGGCGCCGCCAGAACAGTATGCAACGTTGTCACCACCGGCATTTTAAGCCGCGACACAGTCGCCAGGATGTGGCTGCCGGCGTCTCCGCCAAATATACCGAATTCGTGCTGGAGCGAAACCGCATCGAACCCACCGGCATTAAGGAAGTGGGCGGCGCTGACATAGTCCTCAAGCTGGTCGTCGCAAATCTCGCAGCCGACAATTGCTGGGTAGTCGTAGCTGTGCCCATGATTGGTCATGGCAACGATCGAGGTATCCAGGCCGGCCGCTGCCACCGCCTGCTGGATGTCGGTGGTGAAGGTGGCGATACCACATCGGCGCGGCAGGGAATTTCCGACAAACGCGATTCGCTTAATTGCAGCCATGGTCGGCACTCCCTTTTGATGGCGGATGGTGGTCACGTGTTGCAGCCAGCTGTCCGGCCGGTCGCTAACGGCGCCAGACGTGTTCCTGATCGGGCTGGAAATATTGTGACGTGCGTTGGTCCCGCGGGTGGTAGACGCGCGCGGCGCCAAATGGCTCCACAACACAGGCCGAAACCGCAGTGGCTATGCAGGCGAGGATGGTCACAAGGAACAATTTCATTGCACAAACCTCCCGAACTAATGGATCGCAACATCGACCACCCGGTTGGATGCAGCGCCGACTTCGTCATTGGTGGCAAGCTCCGGGTTGCGTTCGCCGGTCCAGCGCACTTCAACACGATCGGCCGGAATGGCGGCGGCGTAGACCAGCGCATCGCGCACCGCATCTGCCCGGAGATGGGACAGGCGCACATTATAGTCTGGGCTGCCGTACTTATCGGTGTGTCCGATCAGGGTTGCCATCGATCCGGGGTTGGCCTGCAGGTAAGTGATGATTTCGGTAATGACTTTCTGCCCGTCTTCGCCCACCGCTGCGCTGTCGCTGGGGAAGCTGATCTGGAACCAGACAGCGCTTAGAAGGATCGGTTTGACCTGGCCCGGCCCGGTCATCTGCGCGCAGCCACCCAACGGGCCGAGCACGGCCACCAGGGTGAGAGCAGCAAAGGTGATCCTCAATCCAGGCATTGACGTCTCCATTGGAATGGGTCCGCGACCGGCCGCGATGGCTTGCGGCAATACTAAAAAACTTAACTTTGCGATCCTGCGGTGTGCAGCGTCGGAAATTACCTACCCACGCCCATCAACACCATCGATGATCCGGTCGTAACGCCAGAGCAAAGCGGCATTAAGGGCCTTGCCGTTGCCGTCCCGGGTGGCGCAGACTGACGGCAACAAAACAGATATTGCAGCTGAAATGGTGGATATTTTGGACGATCCCTATCAAACCCTGGGTGTAGCGCGTGACGCGAGCGCCAAGGATATTCGGGCAGCCTACCGCAAGCTTGCCAAGCAGCATCATCCCGACCTCAACCCCGGCAGCAAGACATCCGAGGAACGCTTCAAGGCGATTTCGGTTGCCAATGAATTGCTCTCCGATGTGGAAAAGCGGGCCAAGTTCGATCGCGGCGAAATTGACGCGGCCGGCCAGGAACATGCCCCCCGACCTTCCTATCGTGAGTATGCGGATGCCGAGGGTGGGCGGCGATACACCGGAAGCGCGCGCGGTGAGAGTTTCAGTGACATTTTTGGCGGCATGTTCGACGATGGCCACCATCCATCCGGCCCACGGCACGGTCGGGATGAACATTACACACTGGCTACGGAATTTCTCGATGCGATTATCGGCGCCACACGGCGACTGGTGTTGCCCGATGGTCGGTCGCTTGACGTGAAAATTCCCGCAGGCACCCGCGACGGGCAGATCTTGCGCCTGCGCGGCCAGGGGCAGTCTGGTGGCCCCGGGGGTATCAACGGGGATGCATTGATTGAAATCCATGTCAGGCCGCATGGCTTCTTTCAACGCAATGGCCAGGATATTGATCTGGAATTGCCGGTCACCCTGCATGAGGCGACGCTCGGCGGCATGGTCGAAATCCCGACGCCGGCTGGCACGGTGCGGATGCGGGTGCCCCCCCAATCGGATAGTGGCACCAAACTGCGCCTGCGTGGCCGCGGCGTGCCGGCGCATGGCGCGTTGCCGGCCGGGGATCTGCACGCGACCTTGCGGGTTGTGCTGGGCAAGCCCGACCCGGCGTTGGAGGAATTTCTGCGTGGCTGGACACCCGAAAGCCCAGCCAATCCGCGCAGCGCGATGGAGACAAAATCATGACCGGCATCGAGATGTTGATGACTGCCGTGGCCAGTTTACAGCGTGATGATCTTGAGCGCTGGATTGCGAACCAGTGGGTACGGCCGGATGGCCAACCTGGGGAATATGTTTTCCGGGAGATCGATGTTGCCCGGGTGACGCTTATCCTCGAACTGCGCGACGAATTGCACATCGATGAGGAGATGTTGCCAGTTGTGCTTTCGCTGATGGACCAGGTCTATGATCTGCGTCGGCGCTTGCGGCGGCTGGATGATGCAATTGCCACGATCGCGCCCGAGAATGTGCGGCGCGAACTCGTGGCGTATATTGCGGATCCTTCGCCGTAAGCCGAGGGCCGATCAGTTACTGTATTTAAATTCC
This sequence comes from Acetobacteraceae bacterium, assembly GCA_014377905.1. Taxonomy (GTDB): domain Bacteria; phylum Pseudomonadota; class Alphaproteobacteria; order Acetobacterales; family Acetobacteraceae; genus CAITOL01. The sequence continues at coordinate 4,352 of JACMOQ010000649.1, forward strand.
ATGAGCGCCTTGAGCGAATCCTTGCTGGCACCACCAAGGACCATTTTGTTGTCCTTGACTTCCAACAGGTTGAAAGGAACCACAACAAGCTTCGACCCTATGCCGATAAAACCACCGACCGACAGAACGGCATACGGTACACGATCATTGGGGGTAACAATGAGGTCATCGATAGTTCCCACAGCTTCATTGCCATCATTGTAGACTTTACTGCCGACGAGCTTGGAGGAGCGGTAGCCGGTTGCCAATGACGCAGGATCAATCCTCATCATTGACAATGTCTGCGGGGTACCCTGCGACAACGCTGGGGTTGCGATGCCGGTCGCGAGGCTTGCGATGCAGACGGCGCGGAAAATTGTGCGCATGACGTTTCCAATTCTGATTTGACGACGAAAGGTGGAATGCAAGCCGCATTCCACCCTACCGCCGATGGTCATCGGTCAAGCCGAGAAGTTTATCCCTTGAGAGCGTCTTTCAGGCCGCCAACGGCGTTCTGAACTTTGCCAACCGCCTTATCCTGTTTTCCCTCGGCAACAAGTTTCGCGTCACCGATGATCTTTCCGGCCACTTCCTTAACGGCGCCTGTGGCTTGTTTGACGGAGCCCTGAATGCGATCTTTGTCCATGTGTTTAGTGTCCTTTTGGGTGAATGAATAAGGCGTGGCCGTCGATATCCTGGCCGGCGCAATGCCGGACAGAATAATCAGGAATGGAGTGGCGTGCTGAGCGATGGCGCGCCGCACAGGGCCGCACCCGCCATTGACGGATACAGCCAGCTTGATGGGAGAGGGAGGCTCGGGTCCAAAGTCACCGCGATGGCAACCGTTGGACCGGTATGCTCATGCTTTGCATCATCCCAAAGCTCGGCGAGGTCGCCATAGGTTGCGCCGCTGGTCAGCTTGCGCATAACCACGGCATTGTCGAAAAGCATCCGCAACCGGATGCTCGGGGGGGTGTTGTTTCCGGCGTAATTCATTCGAACCTCCTGTTGCCAACGCGATGAATGCGGCGACAACCGAAAGCTAGTGGGGAAGTTCAGGGCTTGGCAGCGTCGGAAATCACCTAGAGCG
>JACMOQ010000650.1 GCA_014377905.1 Acetobacteraceae bacterium
CCTCGCGCGCAAGTCGCATTAGCATGGCTGCTCACTAAACCAGGCGTGACCGCGCCCATAGTCGGGGCGACCAAGGCGGCGCAGTTGGATGCCGCGATCGCCGCGCTAGAGGTCAAGTTGGCCGCGGACGAGATCGCTCGGCTCGAGGCGCCTTACGTTCCACATCCCGTGTTAGGCCACCAATAGCCGGGTGCTAAAAAAGGCCGGTTGCACACTCGATTCAGAGCCAATTTGAATCCGTTCCGATTCCGTTTTGTTCACGAGACATCACGTGAACACGGGTTTTTTCAGCGCCCTGCTAGTTGCACTCGAGCTGGATGATTACGGTTCCAAACGTTGGAATCAATCCACTAGTACAACTGAAGTATTAAGCGCTTTTGGCTCGCAACATTGCGATGAACGCCGCGGCAATGTCGCTGGGTGTGTAGCGGCCTTTGCGGTACCAGGTCTGGGACCAGTTTAGACTGCCGAACAGCGCAACCTTAAACAGCCAGCGATCGGTTTGCGGATCCAACGGCAGCGCCGCAATCAGCTTTTCAAAGTGGTGTTCGTAGCGGTCGCGCTCGGCGTTCAGCACGGGCAGCATCAACGGCGGGAACGAGCGCACGAACTCCGGACTGACGATCCGCGCATAATCGCCGCCATCGAGCAGGATCGAAAGGTGCGCCAAGCAAGCGGCCTCGATGGCCTGCCAAGGCTCGCCGAAGGTTTCGCCAAGCGCTTCCGCGATGGCCGCTTCGAACCGCGCCACGCCTTTGCGGTAGACAGCCAGAAGCAGATCTTCCTTGGATTTGAAATGATAATACATCGATCCCGGCAGCATCCCGACAGCGCCAGCAATGTTGCGGATCGTTGTGCCATCATAACCCTTGGCAGCGAACATCGCCGCTGCGGCATCGAGCAATGCCTCACGTCTGCTGTCGCCCCCGCGCGCTTTCGTTTTCGGATGGGTCTTGCTCGGCACTTCCGGAGCTGGATCTATCACGCGCGGCGCTCCCTTTGGCCCGCCCGACTAAGCACGCTCAATCGCGCTGTAAGATGATAACCGAGCATGCTGCTTCGTCGAAGCCCATCACTCCGCCGCCATTTTCGGCCAGCGCGGTTCGCGCGCCGTTGACTTGCCTTGCCCCGGCTCCGCCGCGAAGCTGCAGCACCAGTTCGTCAATCATTGAAAGCCCGGTCGCACCGACCGGATGGCCTTTACTGACGAGGCCGCCCGAAAGATTTATCGGGATCGAACCGCCAAGCGCGGTTGCGCCGCTTTCGGCCAGCCTGCCGCCTTCACCGATACCGCAGAAACCGAGCATCTCCGACTGGTAAAGCTCGCAGAAAGAGGTCGCGTCATGAACTTCGGCAAGGTCGATGTCCCCGGCCGTCAGCCCTGCGGCCTTGTAGGCCCGCTGGGCTGCCAGCTGTGAAAGCCCAGGCTCGTCGAGCCGGCGATACTTTCCCGCCGTCATCATGCTGGCGACAATGCGCACGGCTTGGGACCGAACGATTGCGGGCTGGCGGGCCAGCCAGGCTCCCGAGCAGACCAGCGCCGCCGCTGCGCCGTCGCCAATCGGCGCGCACATCGCACGGGTGAGCGGCCAACTGACCGGCCGGTCGGCGAGCACTTCGTCCAAGGTTAGGGGAAAGCGATACTGTGCCTTGGGATTGTGGACCGAAGCGGTGTGATTCTTGGCGCAGGCCATGGCGATCTGGCGCTCGGTCGTGCCATAGGTGCGCATGTGCCACGCCGCCTGCATGGCATAAGTGTCCATGAAGATCGTCCGGCCCGGTCCCGGGGCGAAAGGCTTGCCGGCCGCTTCCCCGGCCTCGGCATAATACGAGAGCCACTCGTCACGATCATACTGGTCGATGCCGCCGTCAAACAGTTGCATCATGCGCTCGGGCGCGGCGGGGGAGAATGTCTTTTCGACCCCGATGGCAATGCTCAGGTCGGTCTGGCCACTCAACACGTCCTTCCACGCACCATGCAGTGCGATCGAGGCAGTGGCGCAGCCGCCTTCGACATTGATGACCGGCACCCGCTCGGGAAACAGACCATCGCGGACCAGCGGGGTTAGGCAGACTTGCCCCCGGATGCTGCCCTGGCCATCGGTCCACATGCCGCAATTGCCGAACCAGGCCATGCCGATGTCATTGCCGTTGGCCAGCCCAGCATCGGCCAGTACACCCAGATAGACCTCGCGCGTGAGGTCTTTGTGCGTGCGATGGGGAAATTTGCCGAAGCTGCTGGAATAACTTCCGACGATGTAGACGTCTGTCATCTGGCCTCATCCCACCAAGCGGCGCGCAGTTGGCGTTTCAAAACTTTGCCTAGCGCATTGCGCGGAAATTCGGTTCTGAGTTCCAGACCCGCCAGCCGCTGGGTGCGCGCCAGGCGGGTATTGGCCCAATCCAGCAGTGCCGCCGGGTCCGGCGTTCCGCGAGGAATGACGAGAGCCATCGGCGTTTCCCCCCACTTGGGGTGCGGAATCCCGATCACGGTAACGTCCTGAACGTCGGGATGTTCGCCGATCACCGCTTCGAGATCTGCCGGAAAGATATTGAAGCCGCCGGAAAGGATCATGTCCTTCTTGCGGTCGACGATATGCAGATAGCCTTCCTCATCGACATAGCCCAGATCGCCGCTGCGCAGAAAGGCCGCGCCGGAATGATCGTGCCAGAGGATCGCGGCGTCAAGATCCGGGCGGCTATGATAGCCGGCCATCGCGCCAAGGCCCGTGCCGACAATCTCGCCAACGTCGCCGCGCGCGCATTCCCGGTCGTCGTCGCCCACGATTCGCAAGTCGAAGCCGAGCACCGGGCGACCCACCGCACCGGGCTGCGCGGGCACGTCTCCCGGTTTGCGCATCGTGGCGAAGCCTTCGCTGAAGCCGTAAAGCTCGTAAATGTGTGGGGTCATCCGGGCGATGATGGCCTCGCGCGTGTCGGGCCGAAGCGATGAACCGGCAGAAAGCAGGCATTCGAGGCTCGACAGATCATGCGCGCCGAGCGCCGGATCATCGAGGGTGACGATGCACTGGGTCGGTACCATGAAGGCGTGCGTGACTTTGTGCTGCTCGATCAGCGCCAACGCCCCGGCCGCGCTGAACTGCTCCATGATCACCACGGTGGCGCCCAGGAGCAGCGGCGGAAGCACCATGAACATCGTGCCGTTCGAATAGAGCGCCGTGGTGACCAGCGCGACGCTATCGCGCGACATGCCAAGTTCCAGCGCGTTGGACCATGCGAAATGCGCGCGCGCGCCATGGCTTTGCACGATGCCCTTCGGCAAGCCCGTGGTGCCGGAGCTGTAGATGATGTTGAAGCGATCCTTGGGGCGGCTGCGAACGCCAGGATCGATTTCGGGCGCGGCGGCCAGCTTCGCGTCGCCTGCCTCCCAGCCATCGCTCGCAAAGCCGACCGCAATCCGCCTGATGCTGGCTGGAAGCCCGGCCGCTTCGATCATCACGCGATTCCCGGCTGAAGCGAATACGGCTTTGGCCCCGCTGTCGGCAATCATGGTCGCCAGTTGCGCCGGTGTGAGCAGGCCGCTGATCGGCACCATGCAGGCGCCGGCCTTGATGATGCCGAACATGATCTCAAGCATTTCGAGCGAGTTGGTCATGACCAGCGCCACCGGCTCGTCATGCCTGACCCCTATCATCGAGAGGGCATTGGCGACCCGGCTGGTGGCGCGGTCAAACTCACCCCAGTTCAGCCGGCGGTCGCCGCAAATGGCGGCTGTCCGGTCTGGCGCGAAGCGGGCGTGCGTTGCCCAGATGCTGGTGAGGCCAAAGGTGGGTGCTTCGATTATGGCGAATTATCCCGTCACCATCGGCATTTCGCGCACGCCGCGCATGGTCAGCGTATCCATGTATTCTACCGAATCGGTCGCCATGGCCACGTTGGGGAATCGCGCGAACAGACGGTTGATGGCGATGCGCGCCTCGGCCCGCGCCAGCGGAGCGCCAAGGCAGAAGTGAATGCCGTGGTTGAAGGTGAGGTGGCGGTTCGGTGTCCGTCCGATGTCGAAGTTTGCGGCGGAGTCGAAAATTTCGGGATCGTGGTTGGCCGCGTTGACCATGGCGAACACCCGGTCGCCTTGGTTCAGTGTTTTGCCGCGCAATTCGAAAGGTTCCTTCACCACCCGCACGACGGCACCGGTGGGTCCTTCGAAGCGCAGCATTTCCTCGACCGCGCTGGTGATCAGCGCTGGGTCCGCCGCGAGCCGGACCTTCTGGTCCGGGTTTGCCAGCAGCGCACGAATACCGTTGCCGATAAGATTGGTCGTCGTCTCATGGCCGGCAAACAGAAACAGGATGCACGAGCCGATCAGCTCATCCTCCCGGATCTGTCCAGTTTGCTCAAGCATTACAAAATGCGAGATCACATCGCCGCGCGGCCGCTCAAGACGATCATTTGCAGCTGTCCGGAAGTAATCGGCCATCGCCAGAATGCCCACACGACCGGTTTCGTACTTGTCGTCCGAGTCGGTGGCATTGCCGAGGAATGGCTGCAATTGCATCGACCAGTCGCGCAGCAGGTCCATGTCTGCGCGCGGCACGCCGAGGAGATCCATGATGACACTGGCAGGCAGCGGATTGGCAAATTCACTGATGCACTCGAACCGGCCATCGCCGCGAGCCGCGATTCGGTCGAGCAAGCCATCCGCTAGTTCGGTAATGCCTTCTTCCAGCCCCCGCATTACGCTGGGCGTTACAACCTTATTGAGCAGGGTGCGCAGCCTCGTGTGCTCGGGCGGATCCTTGAAGACGACCCAGGTATTCAAATAGCGGATCAGCACGGCCAGTCGATCCTGGTCACAGCCCCGCTGGCTTTCGAAAAACGGAGTCAGCCGGTCCGACGAAATACCGCCATTCATCTGCACGGCTTTGACATCGTCATGGCGGGTCAAAACCCATCCCTTGAGCAAGGGCGACCAATGCACCGGATCTTCGGCTTGCAATCGCAGCAACGTCTCAAGCGGGCGTTGGATGACGTTCGGATCGCGCGGATCAAAAACCAGACTGACTGTGGGCATGATGATGGAAATGCTCCAAATATGTTGTTTTGCTATCATTGCACACTTGCTTTAGCAATCGCTTGTTTGGTAACATCGCGCCCGGGCGTAAGGCAGGCGGGACAAACCTATCGTCATCTTGCGGAACCGCTGTTGGAGAGAACTGGATGCTGAAGCTCGTAGCCGTGTGGTCGCCGCCCAAGCCCGAAGACCGCGACGCATTCGAAACCGCGTATACCAATGTGCATGCGCCGCTCGCGGGCGCTCTGCCAAACCTCACCAGCCTTGAAACAATTCTGGTCAGCGGAGGCCTCGAAGGCGTCCTGGCAGACGTGCACCGCTTTGCGATCATGACCTGGGCAGACAACGCCGCGCTGGAGCGCGATGAGCTTACGCCTGAATGGACCGCGCTGCGCAGCGATGCCGGCCAAATGATTGAGCGCTTTGGCGTGACGCTGACGTCATCCATCGGCTACGACGGCTGAGCACGCGGACCATGGCCATTCTCGTCACTGGCGGTACCAAGGGTATCGGTCTTGCCATCGCCCGGCGCTTTGCCAAGCCCGATGTCGATGTGTTCCTGAATTTCCGGGCCGATCTCGATGCGGCTGACAAGGCGAAGGGCGAGATTGAGGCGGCGGGGGCTCGCTGTAATCTGATCCTGGGCGACGTGAGCACGCCGGAAGGCGCCCGCGCGGTGCTTGCCGCTGTTGCTGCGCAAACGGACCGGCTGGACCAGCTGGTCCATTGCGCGGTGAAGGTGATCCCGGAACCGCTTTTGACCATCGATCCCGTGGCCTTGGCCGAGGCGATCAATCTCAATGGCACGGCGGTGGTCTATCTGACGCAGGCTGCGGTGCCGCTGTTCAGGCCCGGCAGCACGGTGTTCTTCCTGTCCAGCCGGGGCAGCCGAACGGTTCTGCCGAACTACGCCGCAGTCGGCGCGGGCAAGTCGCTTGCGGAGAGCCTGATCCGGTACCTTGCGCTTGAACTGGCCCCGCTGGGTGTGCGGGCCAATTGCGTTGCCCCGAGCGCGGTCGATACCGAAGCGCTGCGGCAGGTCTACGGCGCGCGGACAGAGGAAATCATGCGCCAGGCTGCTGCGGCCAGCCCCAGCGGGCGCAATGTCGTCGATGACGATTACTGCAGCCTGATCGAATATCTCGCGAGCCCGTCGGCGGCGATGATTCAGGGGCAGGTGGTGTTCGTGACCGGCGGTGCCTACCTCGCCGCCTGACTCTACAAGAGAGACAGGCGCAATTCGCGCTTCAGGATCTTGCCGCTGGCATTTCGCGGCAGGTTTTCGGTGAACACCACCTTCTTGGGGATCTTGAACCCCGAAAGGTGGGCGGCGCAATGGGCCAGCACGCC
>JACMOQ010000651.1 GCA_014377905.1 Acetobacteraceae bacterium
AAAACCAGCGTTCCCTTGCGAGCCATGGACCGCCACGCCGACACACGGTGTGGCAAAAGCCCGTACCGGGCGGCAACCTCGCGGACCCGTGAACCAGGCTGCAGCGTCTCGGCTACGATCCGCGCCTTCACGGCATCCGGCCAACGGCGACGCCCCGTTGGGTCAGGCATTACCTCTATCGGACGAGCACGCCGCGTAGACTCCATCCGTAGCTCACTTTGTAGCTCCATAACGACATCCCCTTCGCCAAATCAGGCAAAGGGGGTGCCACAATCAGCACAAACCGAAAACCGCGGCCGCCAGCCACCGCTTACGGTAAGCCAAGACCTGTTTGGGATTACTAAGTCTACCCGAGACAAGCGAGTTTTCGGTCTGACAGCGCCATCAAAAAAGGACCGACATTCAATCCGGCACAAAACGGCGATTGAGGCATCAGCCGCCTTGGGAATCCCAAATCGGTTCAGTAACAACCAAACCCAGCCTAGAACGGAACCCGTAGCCCGGCGAACATGGCGACGCGCGAGCGGTAGGTAATTTGAGACTGGCCCAGCACAGAACTGTTGCGGATGGGATAATTGTCATCGATCGTCATGTCGAGACGCACGACCGGGTTGCGCTTGGGCTTGTGACCAAGCTCTTGAGCAAGCCCAAAATTGAATTGCAGATAGGATGGATAGGTTCTGCCATTGGCGTTGCCTTCAAGCGGAGTGTTCGCGGTTTGACCGCTGCCGTAATCAAAATTGAAACTGAGATTCAGCGTGCCAAAGTGGTCGCCGACATCGAACGAGTTGCCTCCCGAGATCGCCCATTTCTGTGAATGATCCGTAAAAATGTAGCGATCGCCGATGTCGGCAAGCTGGATGGAATCAAACAGCGAAGAGTTGGTGGTCACGCGTCTGGCCTTTTGCTGGCCACGGGCCAGATTGAAATAGCCGGAAAATGGCCCTTTTCCATAGGCAAGGGACAATTCCACACCCCAGTTATAGCCCTTTGCATAATTAAAGGGGGTTTCGATCAAGGTTTCGCCGATCATCTGAAAATCAAGCAGATCTTTCGCCAGCTTTACGTATCCGTCGAGCCCGATGGTCAGACCGCCGACGGTCTTGCTGGCCCCGATATCAAAACTGTGCTGGCGTTCGGGCAACACGCGAAATGCCGTGGCATTGATAAAAGGCTCGACGGTGTTGCGGAAGGCAGCAACGATGCCTCCGCCAAGCAGTTCGGGCGGTGGCGGAGTGAAATTGCGGGCATAGCCAAGATGAGTTGTAATAGTATCTGAAGGCTCCCAGACTATATTGATCCGCGGCGAGAACTGGCTCTGGCTGATTTGAGCCGAAAAATGATCGTAGCGCAGCCCGTAATTGAAGGTCAGCGTTTCAGCGATCTGCCACCGGTCTTGCGCATACACGCTCCATGTGGTGACCGTGGTACCAAGGCGTACCGGATAGAGCGAAGTGAGTGCGATCGGCAAATTGCCATTTGAGCCATACGAAACGATCCGGTTGACGCTGCTGCCCGTCACGCGTTCCTGGCTGAAATAGCTGCCGAAACTGATCTCGTGGGAGTCATCGAACCTCCAGCTGGCTTCGACTTGTCCACCCCAAGCCAGACTGGATTGAACGAAATCAATGCCCTGGCCGGCAAAGCTCAGGCGAGTGCCGCTGATATCAGGGGCATAATGAGCCCGAGCGTAGCGGACGAATGGGGCCACTAGGAGATTCCAAACATCGCCAGAATATTGATATGCCAGCGTGGCGAAGTGCGTCTGGTTGCTCTGTTGCTGATTGAGGCCAGTTGAATCGAATAGAGTCTGGCCGTTTGGCGCGAAATCGATGACCTGACCAAGCGAATCGGGAATGCGGTACTGCACGGTTTCGCTGCCGCCCAGCGCCATCAAGCGGCTTGAATCTGTTAGTTGATAAGAGGCATATCCAAAGCCCCTCCACTGGTCCGTCGTGTCATGAATGATATCCTTGCCGGCCGTCGACGCGTAAACGAGACCACCTTCGTGAATATAAGTGCCTGACAAGAAGACATTGAGATCACCAATTGCGTCGATAACGGTCGCACTGGTCCGCAAATAATTGTTGCTGCCGCCATAGACGCTGATGTCTGCCTCGGGCTCAAATTTGCCCGCTGCTGTTTCCAGCGCCACCAACCCCGACGTGCGCAGCCCTAATTTGGCTGACTGAGCACCGGTGACCATATCCACCGTTTCAGCGATGCGATCATCAACCAGCGTGCCATAGGCCGAAAAGCTTTCCGGAATGATGATGCCGTTCAGTCGATACTGGATATCGAGGTGCTCGTTGCGCATGGTGATGCCGTCACCATTGTCCGCGCCCTTGGTCACGCCCGGCGTTTGCAGCAACATTCTTTTAAAGCCGGCGTCCCGTCCCCCAGGCCGACTTTCCAGGGCGCTACGGTCGATGTGAATGACGCGTCCGCCGCTCAATTTCATTCTACGTGCCGGATCAAGACGTTTGACGGTAACGACGATTTCGTTTGCGGCCGGTTTGGCACTATTGGGTAACGCGGCTGTCGTGGCCGAAATGACCTCGCTATGCGCGATGGCAGGCACCATGAGTGGGCTCGCCAGACACATCGTGTAAGAACAGAGTACCGCTCGCAAACGCCCCGACTCCTTTCGTTCACACCACTGCGCATTGGGATGATGCAGCCGGAATTGCAAACATCATTCCAATTTAGGCAAGGCCTTATTGCAAGCGACTTTGAGATTTGACAAAGATGTGGCATTTGAAGTGTCTTTACAAAATGGTGATGCCGCATCTTTTTTTCAGGTGTGTCGGCGTGCCGGGGGGGCCGAAGGGGAAATTATGTTGCATCTTAACGAGGTGGGGCCGGCAACCATTGTTGCGCCGCTATGGTTGCGCCGCTACCGGACCGTCCGGTTGCAAACGTAATCAGGCGGCAAGCTGCTGTTCAAATTTGTCCAGATATGGCTCTTGGGTCACGCGGACATCTGGAGTTCAGTGCTCTCCCACAGGCGATTAAGGCGCGCTGCAAGGCAAAAGAGTGTAAGAACGCCGCCATGGCCAGACTTACAGAATCCGATACTGCTATGTCGACGCCAAGCAGCCCATCGCGCGAAACTCCGATCTCACCGACGCCCGCGTTGCGGCCGGCCGAACCCTATGTCCGTGACGAGCTGCTGCACGAAATCTTCGATAACACTTCTCGGCTGAGGTGGTCCGACACAGCAGTCCAGATGCTGGATGTCGATGAAGCCCATGTCCGCAAGACCCAGTGGACCTATGAACAACTGCGCGATCGCGCGCTCGGACTGGCGCATCACCTCCGCCGCGTCGGCATTGGCCGGGGGAGCCGCGTCATTGTCTGCCTGCCGCGCGGGCTTGACCAGTACATGGCGATCTTGGGGATCCTTTGGACCGGCGCCGCTTATGTGCCAGTCGATTGGAGCAATCCTCAAGACCGCCTCGACTTCATAGCCGAAGACTGTGATGCAGCAATGATCCTGACGCTGTCGGGGAGAACCGCTGCCATGAAACGTCCTGTGCTTGCGATTGACGCAATCCTTGGCGATCTCGCGGCGATGCCGATCTCACCACTTTCCCGAAGCGAGACCAAAGCTTCGCCCGACGATCTTGCCTATATCATCTACACATCGGGAACCACGGGCCGGCCCAAGGGCGTGATGATCCGGCACCGCAATATTTGCCATCTGATCAGGTCTGAAAGCGCCATCCTCGCCATCGATTCCGAAGACATTGTTTTCGGCGGCTTCAGCCTGGCATTTGACATGTCGATCGAAACTATGTGGAGCGCCTTTTTTGTCGGGGCGCGCCTTCTGGTCGCATCGGAGGCGCTGACCAGCGCCGGTCCGGACATTGCAATGGCACTGGCCGGTGCCGGCGCGACGGTATGGCATGTTGTGCCGTCGCTGCTGGCGCTTGTCGAACATGACATACCCAGTTTGCGGTTGCTCAACCTTGGCGGGGAAGCCTGCCCGCCCGACCTGCCGCGCCGTTTCGCGAGACCCGGTTTGCGGATGCTGAACACCTATGGCCCGACCGAAACATCGGTAACAGCGACCTGGACCGAACTTCAGCCGGGCCAGCGGATCACGATTGGTCGGCCGCTTCCCGGCTATACAGCCTGGATCGTGGATTCAGCGCTGCAACCTGTGCCGGCTGGTCAGGAAGGCGAGTTGGTCATCGGCGGACCTGGCGTTGGCGCCGGCTATCTCAACCAACCTCGCCTGACTGCTGAGAAATTCACCTTGACTCCGTTTAATGGCCTATCGGGTGTCCCGGAGCTGATTTATCGTTCGGGCGACCTAGTCCGCCTCGATCCAGCCGGGGACATAGACTTCGTCGGCCGTATCGATACCCAGGTCAAGATTCGCGGTTTTCGCGTCGAGCTCGCAGAAATTGAAGCGGTGATAGGAGGAGCTCCGGGCGTCGCCCAAATAGCCGTGCAATTATTCCGTGACGACGACGGGTCGGAATTCCTTGTTGCCTTCCTCGTCGCACGGCCTGGCGAATCAATCGACCTCGCAGCACTTCGCGATGCCGTTCGCGACCGCCTTCCCAGCTATATGCGGCCCGCGGCTTATCAACAGCTCGCGGCGCTGCCGACGCTGGCTGCTTCAGGCAAGATTGATCGAAAGGCCCTGCAGCGGCCCGCAATGGAGAGCGCGACAGAGAGCGCAATCATCGGCCCGGAATCGCCCCTCGAGCACAAGTTGTATAGCGTTTGGGCCGATAGCTTCGCGCCGCGACCGGTTTCGGTACTTGATGACTTGTTCGAGGACCTTGGCGGCCATTCTCTCAAGGCTGCCAAGCTAGTATCTGCTGCACGCAAGCTTCCCGGGCTGGAGATGCTCTCGCTGGAGGATGTGTATGCCGCGCCGAATATCCGGGCGCTAGCTCTGCGCATGGCCACCGCCGCCCCCGTGGTAACGATCGGGGAAGACAGCTACCACCGCATCGCCGCCTGGAAGCGCTGGTTATGCGTTGCTGCCCAAACTGTCACCCTATTACCAATCTTTACCATCGCCGGGCTGCAATGGTTTTTCCCTTATCTGGCCTATATTTGGCTCGTCAACAGCGTATCTCGACTTGATGCGCTGCTCATCAGCGGCCTCTCGTTCATCCTGGTTCCCTTTGCCGCGATGCTGCTGTCGATTGCGGTCAAGTGGGTGGTGATTGGTCGCTATCGGGTCGGCGATTATCCACTTTGGGGCAGCTATTACTTCCGTTGGTGGCTGGTCCGGCGGGTAATCGGCGTCACCGCAACACCCTATCTGGCCGGCACGCCGATGATCCGGACCTATTACCGCCTCATGGGCGCACGAATCGGCGCAGGCGTCTACATTGGCGCCGGGCTGATCGATACCCCGGATCTGATCGAAGCCGGCGATGATGCCATTATCAGTGACCAGTCCGTTCTGGCCACCTCGGCGGTCGAACGCGGACTCTTGCGGCTAGGCACCGTGCGCCTGGGACGCGGCAGCTTTGTCGGATCAATGGCGGTCGTCGGCCGGAACGCCAGTATCGGTGACGGCGGAACACTGGAAGATCTGTCTTCGCTCGCCGCCGGCGCCCGTATTCCGGTAGGTGAAAGCTGGAGCGGATCGCCGGCCGCGCGCGACCTGGAGGCACCACCGCGTCCCGCTGCATGTGTCAACACCACTAATGTCTGGACCACCGCAGGGCTGTTAATTGCCGCCGTACTGCTGCCACTCGTCGCGATCCTGCCCATCGCACCGGGATTGATCGCGCTGATAGAGATCGATTGGGCAACGACGACCTACACCTATGTCCTGCTCTCGCCCTTGCTCGCGTTTACCTATGTCCTTCTGATGTGCAGTCTGACCGTAGCGGCTCAGCGGCTGATAATGGGGCGTGTGGCAGCCGGTATCTATTCACTGAACAGCTTTTTCTACGTGCGCTACTGGTTCGTGCGGCAGGTTAATGATCTTGCGCTGCGGCTGCTTCACCCGATTTATGCAACGCTCTATGTCATTCCCTGGTATCGCGCTCTGGGGGTCCGTATTGGCCGGCGCGCCGAAATATCGACTGCCAGCGCAATCGTTCCCGACCTTGTCGAGATCGGCGCCGAAAGCTTTATCGCCGATTCGGTAATCTTCGGGGCGGCACGAATCGGCACCGGAACTATCACCCTTGCCCATACCAGCATCGGCCGGCGCAGCTTCATCGGCAATTCGGCGCTGTTGCCGACCGGCGCGATTATAGGCGAAGAGGTGCTGATTGGCGTTTTGTCAAAGCCGCCCGTCAAGCCCGAACAGGCGCTGCAGACCGGTACTACTTGGTTTGGATCACCGCCCATCCAGTTGCCTGTGCGGCAGATTAGCACGATGTTTGACGAAGGTGCGCGTTTCAACCCGTCGCGCCGGCTTATTGTTACCCGGCTTTCGATCGAGGCCATTCGCGTCCTGCTACCACTGACCATGTTCCTGACCTTTTTCGACGTGCTGATCTCCATTGTCGGCGATATCGCCGATCTGCCGAATGCCGGATTGCGCATCGCGCTAGCTTTTCCCGCTTTATACGTCGGTTTTGCGCTCGCTTCTGGGCTGTTCGTGCTAGCGCTGAAATGGCTGGTTATCGGCCGCTATCGGCCAACCACCCAACCGCTTTGGAGCACATTTGTCTGGCGCACCGAACTGGTTACAGCAACCTATGAAAACCTCGCTGTCCCCAACCTGCTAGAACCTTTGCGAGGCACGCCCTGGTTGCCGCTCTATCTGCGGTTGATGGGTGCTCGCATCGGCAAGCGCTGTTATTTCGATACCACGGATTTTACCGAACACGATCTGGTCAGCATCGGTGACGATGTCGCGCTCAATGATTTTGCCGGCTTGCAGACGCATTTGTTTGAGGACAGGGTCATGAAGGTCGGTGACATCCGTGTCGGCGATCGCGCCACCATAGGCTCTCTGGCCATCATACTCTATGATGCAGAAATTGGAGCCGATGCCCAGCTTGGCGACTTATCGGTGGTAATGAAGGGCGAAACCCTGCCCGCCGGCACAAGCTGGGAGGGGTCGCCGGCGCAGATCGCCCCGACGTGAAGCCCGTTTGGCACCGGGGCACGCTGGCGACCCTTGTTCTGCAAGCCGCTGGTCCGGTTGTCTGGCACGTCAACCACCGTGACAATGTCATGCCAGCGTCGCCAACCACCGATGATCTGGCCGATGCGGCACGAGCCGTCGACGGAGCCTGCCGGCTCTGGCGGCGTGGTCTTGTCCGCGCACTTGTTGCGCATCTCGCCGTCTGCCACCCCGATCGGGTCTGCTTCGGTCGCGGCATGGCGGGCGCTCCGTTTGTCAACTCGCCAGCCGGCTGGCAAATTAGCCTGTCAGGGCGAGGCTCCGACGTTGTGATTGCGGTCGGCCGCGTTGCCGTTGGTGTCGATATCGAACCCAAAGAGGCAGCCGCCCTGTGGCTAGACATGCTGACGCCGGCGGAAGTCTGCGATATTTTGTCAATGGCCGCAGCCCATCGGCCGTTCGAGTGTTTGCGCAGGTGGACGATGAAGGAGGCTGTTGCCAAATTGATCGGCCAACCTCTCCAAATTGCTCCGGAAAGTATTGAAACACAAGCCGATGGCCCAAGTCGGTTCACTGCGCGTTGCGGAGACTGGCGCGCCCACGGCTGGACTCGCATCAACGATGATTCTGTAATCAGCTTGGCGTTGACGGCCTGAGTGCGGATTCCGAGGTGATCCCGGTCACTGTTCCGATTTGATCCCGGCCGGGATTCCGAGGTGATGCCGGCCGGCATTCCGACGAATTCCCGGCCACCTTATCGGGAGTGCGAAGCCTGATCGTTTGGACCATGCTTTCTGG
>JACMOQ010000652.1 GCA_014377905.1 Acetobacteraceae bacterium
CGGGCCGGTTGTGGTGGCGAGCGTGGCAACGCGGCCCGCTTCGGTTTGGATTGCAGCGACCAGGCAACCCGTTTGCAAATCCCCGCCATGGGCCTGCAGGAACGCCACCGCCGGGTCGATCAGCGACGCCGAAAGATCGTTGCGCGGGAACAGCGGCACGCAGGCGGCGCCGCCGGCCAGCAGAGTTTCTTCCACCACCGCCCCGAGCAGCCTGGCCATCGCCTCGCTCGGCGGGGTGTTCAACGCCGCCACCGCCAGGGGTTCGAGCAGCTTTGGATAAAGTGCGCCGGGCCTGTCGAGCAGGTCGGCAACCGTCGTGTCCTGTCCCGCCTTGCGCAGTGCCAACAACTGCAAATAATCGGTGATTTTGGTTCCCGGCACCCGGCGCGAGGGCTGCATCACCCACCACGGGATGCGGCCCGGGCCCGGCGCCACGGTCCAGCGCGCGCCAGTTGCAAGATCGACAAACGGGAACTTCGCCGCGCCGGGATCGCGCATGGTGCTGCGCGCGCCGATCGCGCCGAGATAGGCCATGGTGGCGCTGTTGCCAGACAGGATCAGATGATTTCCGTTGTCGATCCGGCAATCCAGTTCCCGGTCGAAATAGCTGCGGCAGCGCCCGCCTGCGGTGGGACCAGCCTCGTAAACCATGACCCGCCGCCCGGTGCTGGCCAACGCCACCCCGGCCGACAACCCCGCCAGACCAGCCCCGATGATATGAACTGTATTCACAATAATCCGTATCGCAATGCCAACCACAGCTTGCGCAATTTCGATAACTTTACCGGGCGATGGAGATTGCGCCAGCCGGCACGACGCAATGCTTGCAAAAGTGCGGCATAGGTCGCCCCCATCAACCGCGCCGGCTTCATCGCGCGCTTGTCGCATTGGTCCATCCAGGCGGCAGCGTCCTCGAAATGGCCTTGCGCGATGTCGGCCAACTCGGCGCAGACCGTGGGAAGAGCGGGATGCACCAGGGCGGCTGCCGGGTTCAGCGGGATTTTCGCCGCTTCGAGCAATTCGCGCGGCAGATAAAGCCGGTCTCGCCCGGCGTCTTCGGCAATATCGCGCAGAATATTGGTCAGTTGCAGGGCGCGGCCAAGATGGTAGGCAACGATATCGGCGTGGTCGGACGCATCGCCAAATGCGCGAACCGACAGCCGACCGACGGCGGAGGCGACCTGATCACAATAGAGATCGAGCGCGTCCATGTTGGGCGCCACCACGGTGGTTTCGGCGTCGGTTTGCATGCCGTCAATCACCGCCTGAAAGTCAATCTGGCGCAGATCATAGGCGGCAATCGCCAGTTTCAGCACCCGCGTTACCGGTTCGTCGGCCTGCCCGGCATACAGTGCCGCAATCCGGGCGCGCCAGGCATCAAGGCGCGGCTTCTTGGTTTCGAACGGGGTTTCATCGTCGGCGATGTCATCGACGATGCGGCAGAAGGCGTAAATCGCATACATCGCATTGCGGCGATCGGGCGCCAGCACCGCCATGCCGCGATAAAAACTGGTGCCGGACGCGCGCACGATCGCGTCCACCGCGGCAAGATCGGCCGGATCGGCGCCGGTCATGGCAGGAACCGCAATGCGCCAAGCAGCGCGCCGACAATGTCGGGGCGGGTGAGTTTGACCCGTCCGGCGACCGGGTCCTGGCGCCGCAAACGCGCGGCCAGCCGGCAGGACAGGCCATGGATCACCGCGGTTTCCAACCGCAGGCGACGGCTGCTGGTGCGGCGCGGCAGGTCGATTGCGGTCTGGTTCAGCGCATCGCATTCATCAAGCAGCACGTTGAAGGTTTGCCGCAAGCTGACGGTTTCACAGGCACCGCGCAGATCATCGACCGCACCACCGAAACGGGCGAGCAGATCATCCGGCAGATAGCAACGATCCAGCGCCCGCAAATCCTTCGATCCGTCCTGCAAATGGTTCAGCACCTGCAACACCGCGCAAAGTGCATCCGAAGGGGGATGTGTATCCGCTGCCTCGCCATGCAGATCAAGCACGTAGCGCCCGACCGGCATCGCCGAATAGCGACAGTAATCGAGCAGTTCGCCCCAATTGGCATAGCGCGTCTTGGTGGCATCACGGCGGAAGGCGATCAGCAAATCGGTGGCGTGGCGCGGGGTGACGCCGGTTGTAGCAAGGCTTGCCCGCAATCCCGTGGCCGACGGGCTGCCGGTGTCACGGGTGCCGGTCAGCACGGCCGCCATCACATCGAGCCGGGCGATCTTGTCGTCGGGCGCCAGATCGGGGCTGTCGGCGATATCGTCGGCATGGCGGGCGAAGGCGTAAAAGGCGTGGATATGCGGGCGCAGACGCGCTGCAATCAGCACCGAGCCGACGGGAAAATTCTCGTCAGCGCGATCCTTGCCTGACCAGTCCTCGACATTTTCGCTCACGCTCCCGGCCTTTCATAGGACCGGTTTTTCCATACCACGCCGCGGCCGCGATGATGATCGATCGCCGAGCCGATGGTTGCCGCCATGTAGAACAGCGCGATGGCCGGCAGCAGCGGCGCCCACCAGAACGGCTGGCGATAGCGGGCCAGGGTCGGCAGGAACGAGGCCGCCATGCCCGCCCAGGCGAGCGCGCCGGCGATTTGTGGGTAGCCGGTGGTGGACAGCGCAAGCCATGGCGGTAGTAAAAAGATCAGCGCCAGGCCCAGGGTCGATAGCAACAGCCGCACCGGCGACAGGCGCAGTTGCACATAGGCCGAGCGCGCGATCATCCGCCAGATATCAGCGAAATGGGGGTATGGGCGGATCGAGCGCGCCAGACCGCTATGGCCGAGCCAGATGCGTCCGCCCGCCTTCACCTTGGCCGCCAAAGCGCAATCATCGATCAGCGCGCCCTGGATTGCCGCGATCCCGCCGATGCGGTCCAGCGCGCGACGGCGGATCAGGATGGTGCCGCCGGCGGCGCCCGCGACGGCTGATAGTGGGTCGTTCACGCGGGCGAAAGGATAAAGCATTTGGAAGAAATAAACGAAGGCCGGGATCAAGGCGCGTTCTGCCAGGCTTACGCAGTTCAGCGCGACCATTTCGCTGACCATGTCGAGGCCGTGGCGATCGGCGTGGGCGACCAGGGTGGCGATATGGCGCGGATCATGGGTGATGTCGGCGTCGGTGAGGAGGATGAATTCTGGGTCGGCACGATCCCCTGGTCCGGCGCGGGGGGAGAGGGCAAAGACGATCCCTTGGCTCAGCGCCCAGAGCTTGCCAGCCCAACCGGCGGGGCGCGGGCTGCCTTGGACGATGGTAAGGCCGGGCAGGCGCCCCGCGATATCGGCGGTGCCGTCGGTGCTGGCGTCATCGACCAGGACCACAGCGATCGTGCCAGGGTAGTCTTGGGCGAGCAGGCTGGCGGTGCTGGCGGCGATGGTTTCGGCTTCGTCGCGCGCCGGCACGATCACCGCAACGGGTGGCGCGTTAGCTGGCAGCATCGGCCGAAGCTCGGGGCCCGACTGCCAGAACGTGCCGTGCAGCAACAGCAGATAGGCCCACGCCGCGAGCATCAAGCCTGCGAGCATTAGGCCAATCGCCCATTGGCACGAAACCAGGCGATAGCATCGGCGACGGCGTTGCGGGCCGGTCGCGGGGCATAGCCGAGTTCCCGGCCCGCCTTGGCCGAGGAAAAGAACATCAGCTTTCTCGCCATCCGCAAATGATCGCGGGTGACCAGGGGCGTGATGCCGGTGACATGGGCCGCACCCTCGCATGCCAGTGCCAGGGGCCATAATGCCTTACCCGGCAGGCGCATCCGGCGCTGGGTTCGTCCGGTTTCGGCATCGACCAAGGCCAGCACCTGGGCGAGCGTCAGGTTGTCGCCGCCCAGAATATAGCGTTCCCCGATCATGCCGCGCTCGGCGGCCAGCAAATGCCCAGCGGCGACGTCATCGACATGGACGATGTTCAGACCGGTTTCGACATAAGCCGGCATGCGGCCGGTGGCGGCATCGGCGATCATCTTACCGGTTGGCGTCGGCTTGATGTCACGCGGGCCAACAGGCGCCGCCGGGTTGACGATCACCGCCGGCAAGCCGCGCGTGCGCACCAGGTCGAGCACGGCCTGCTCGGCGCGAAATTTGGATTTTTTGTAGGTGCCGACGACCGTGGCTTCGCTGACCTCGGTGGTTTCATCGGCCGGCGTGCCGTCTTTGGTCAGACCGAGCGCTGCAACGCTGCTGCAATAGACAATGCGCGATACCCCGGCATCGGCCGCCGCCAGCATCAGGGATGTCGTGCCGCCGACATTGGCCGCGAGCATGGCCTGGGGATCGGGCACCCAGATGCGGTAATCGGCGGCGAGGTGAAAGACGCGCGTACAGCCGGCGACGGCGCGGGCGAGGGATGCCGGGTCGGTCAGATCGCCTTCCACCGGTTCGACATCCAGGCCAGCCAGATTGGCCCGGTCGCTGCCGCGCCGCACCAGCACGCGCACGGCATCGCCGCGCGCCAGAAGCGCACGGACGACCGCCGAACCGACAAAGCCGGTAGCCCCGGTGACGAGATTGGACACAGCGAAGAACCCTTGGGAGTGCTGCGTGTTATAGGTGCTGCGTCATCTTGGGGGAAGGCCGGCGACGAAGCTGGCGATCCGGTCCACCACCGGGGCGCGAAACTGAAACATTGGCGCCACGGCGGACGCGATGCCGATATGGCCAAGACTGTCGAACAGTTCGACACTGGCTTGCCCGCCGGCCCGGGTGATGGCAGCGGCCAGATTAATCGAATTATGTGGCTTGACGGTGGTGTCCTGCCCGCCATGCAGCAACAGCAGCGGCGGGGAGCGCGCATCGGCGAAGGTGATTGGCTGGGTCACCGGTGAGGCCACTGCTGACCCGAACACAAGTTTGATGCCCGCCCCGGTGATCGGCAGGAAATCATAGGGACCGGCAAGGCCGACCATCCCGGCCAACTGGTCGCGTTGACCGCCGGCCGCGGCAAGATAATCCGGCGCCAGTGCGAGCATCGCCGCGATGTGGGCACCCGCTGAGTGGCCGGCGAGCACGATCCGTTTCGGGTCGCCACCCCATTCACCCGCGTGGCTGTGTGCGGCGACCACCGCCTCGGCGGCATCGGTGATAAAATCGGGGAACTGAACCTCGGGATAGACCCTGTAATCGGGCACCACGACCACCATGCCGCGCCGGGCCAGGGTTGCAGCGACAAAACGGTAATCACCGCGACTGCCGGTTTGCCATGACCCGCCATAGAAAAACACCACGACCGGCAGAGGGCCGGCGGCGTTGGTCGGGCGATAAATATCCATCATGCCGCGTGGTCCGGGCCGATAGGCGACATCACGCTGCACGGTCAAGCCATCGAGCGAAATGCTGGCGTTGAGGACATCGACCGGGCCGCAACCGGGCAGAACGGCAGTGATCAGCATGGCCCAGGTGACGCGCATCAGTTTCAGCATGTTGTCCGCTGCCCCAAAGCTTCAAATACGTCGGCAGTGGCGCCGCAGATGCTTTACTCGCGGATTCCCGCGTCGAGATAAACCTGCGCACCGAGCCTAGTGCGCGAAAGGCGCTGGGCATAGCCGGCATCGGCCCCCTCCCAGGTTTCGACTGCGGGCGCGGTTGCTGGACCATTTGCGCCGATAATGGCTTCGGACAGGCATCTGCCGTCCATTTCGGCCGCCCCTGCCACGTCGAGCAAGGCGAGGATGGTCGGCGCGATATCAATGAGGCCGGCTGGCCATTCCGACACCCCACCGGGCAGGACGCGGCTGCCGGCCATCATCAAAACAATGTGCATTTCGGCAGACGTCAGCCCGCCATGGGTGCCGGCGCCGACTGCCAGGTTTCCGTCGTAAAGGGTCATGCCGGGCAGACCGGTCGGTGCTGGGCCGGCATCGCCGCGCAGGGTGTAGATCAGGGGTGCGCCGCGATGGTGGTCGGCCAGCAATGCGCTAATCGGCAGGGCGCCGGGCGGGATTGCGCCATCGGTTGCAAACACACAGCCGGTCCAGTCCTGGCGCATCAGCCATTCCGCCAGATCGGACACCTGGGCGAGGTTGCCATCCGGCACCCAGATCGACCCACTGGTGCCGGGCACCAGGGTCGCGCCCTTGAACGCTGGTACGTCGGCGATGGCGTCGGTAACGCTCAGCAAACCGCTGACCGACGCGTGGCCGTGATCGGAGGCAACGATGATCTGCAAACGGTCGCGCTGGGGGCCGGCCTGCCAGTCATCGATGATGCGACCGAACGCGGCGTCCACTGC
>JACMOQ010000653.1 GCA_014377905.1 Acetobacteraceae bacterium
CCGCCACGCGCGGGACCGGCGCGGTCCGTTTCACATTACCGCGATCGGGACCGATCACGCTGACGGTGGACTTCGGGCACGGCTATTCCAGGCACATCTCCGCCAAATGGCAGGCCAGGGACGATGGCGACTTGCGCGCCGACTTTTCCGCCGGGTCGGTATGCGACGTCGGCGCCTACCACCTCCATTCCGCCACGGGGTTGTTTCAGGCCGGCAAGCCCGTCGCGGCACGCTGGCAGGGCAATGGCGCGCGCGCGACACTAACGCTGACGGCGCGGGCCGGCGACATCATCGAACTGCGCACCGGCTTTTCCTCGGTCGATGCCGCCGCGGCGGCCGCTGTGCGCGAGGCCGAAATGGGCAACACGCGGTTCGACCGGGTCGCGGCCCGCACGCTGGCGGCATGGAACGCACAGCTGAGCCGCCTCACGATCACCGGTTCGCCGACCGAACAGGCGCTGTTCTACACAGCTATGTTTCGCGTCATGCAAACGCCGGTGGCAATCACCGATCCCGATGGCCGGGTTCGCGGCAGCGACGGCAAGATCGTGCAACTCCGCGCCGGCGAGCAGCACTATTCCAGCTGGGCGATGTGGGACAATTACCGCACCCAGATGCCGCTGCTCGCGCTGATCGACCCAGCGCGTGCCCAGGCGATCGCCCGATCGCTGGTGCGGCTTTATGCCAGCGACAAACAGCGCTGGGCGACGCCTGACGAACCGTTCCTGACCGTGCGCACCGAACATGCCGGCATTGCCCTGCTCGATTTTCGCCGCAAGGGCATCACCGGCTTCGACGCGCGCAGCGCGCTGGCAGGGATGGCCGCGGAAAGCCAGACTCTCGCGCGCACAACTCCCGACGAACAGATCGAGGCCGCCTATGACGACTGGGCCACCTCGGAACTGGCGGCGGATGTCGGCGACACCGTCCTTTCCTGCGCCTTTCGCGCAAAGGCGTTGGCCTATCGGCCGATGTGGCTCGACACCTTTCGCGATCTCGGGTCGGATGCCGATGTGGTCAAGGCGCGGGGCCTCTACCAGGGAACGCTGGCGCAGTATCGCTGGGCGCCGGTCTTCGACTTGCCGTGGCTGGCACAGGTGATGGGGCCACGGCTGAAGCCCGAACTGGAGCGCTTCTTCGCCGACAACCGTTTCAACATGACCAACGAGCCGGACCTGCATGTGCCCTATCTGTTGGCGTGGGCGGGCGAACGCGATGCCGGTCTGGCGATCGTGCACCGCTACCTCTCCCAGCCGGTGGCGCATCGTTACACCAATTCGGCCGTCCGCCCCGAGCCGTGGATAGGCCGCAGCTTTGCGCTGGCGCCGCAGGGCTTTGCCGACGGCATGGACGATGATGCCGGCACGATGTCCGCCTGGTATGTCTGGGCTACCCTTGGACTCTATCCCCTGACTCCGGGCGAACCGCGCTACCTGGTGACCAGGCCGATCCCTGAAATGGCGGTTCTACAACCTTTTCCCAACCTCCACATCGTACTGCGCAAGGGACGCAAGGGCGCCCTGACCATCGGCGACCGTGAAATAACCGGTAAGTATCTCGATCACGCGGCGTTGGTAGGCATGGCCCCAGCAAGCCGGGCCACACCGGAGCGCGCAGCCTGTATGTCCAGCCCCATCCTTCCCTAGGTCGACCGCAGAGCGGAGCAGGACCAGTTTCGCCTGCCAGCCGCCCGGTCCACAACAAACCGTGCGGGCTGTGGCCTCAATACAGTCGACCACAGGTTTAGGCTAGCCAGCCTCGCCCGACCGGCACCTTGGCGTGTCCGGTTGTTTGGGTTTCCGTTGACAAGCCGACAGTCCGGGAACGGCCCTTGGCTGGTCATTCCGCCGCCCAATATAATCATCGTGCAGAGGATAAATGGACCGCGCTGGAACGGTTAGCAGACGGTATATTGGTTCACCCGACAGGATTCGAACCTGTGACCCCTGCCTTCGGAGGGCAGCAACCGGCCATTTCCAGAAATTGCCACAGAGATAAAATCTCCAATAGTTAGAATTAATTATTTGAATATCAGCTTCTAGAGGTTGCCGCAAATTGCCTTGATTTGCTGCCAGTGTGCTTCCAGTGGAAGCAGGGGGCGGACGATGGCGACGGCGATGAAACTGACCGAACGGGCGATCGAAGCGCTAGAACCGGGCGCAACCGACACCTTCATCTGGGATTTGGAATTGAAGGGTCTTGGCGTCCGGCTGTTTCCGTCGGGCACCCGCAAGTTCGTGCTGCAATACCGCACGGCGGGCGGGCAACAGCGGCGGCTAGGGCTTGGCAGTTTCCCGGCCTTATCATGCAAGCGAGCCCGCGAACTCGCCAAGATTCGCCTTGGCGAGATTATCGAAGGTGCGGACCCTTCGGCGGCAAAGTCCGCCTATCGTGCCGCAATGACCGTTGCCGATCTGTGCGACGCCTATTTCGAGGCTGCGGAAGATGGCCTGATCTTGGGGCGGCGCGGTCTTGCCAAAAAGGCCAGCACCCTCGCCACCGACAAAGGCCGCATCAAC
>JACMOQ010000654.1 GCA_014377905.1 Acetobacteraceae bacterium
ACAGCGCGCCATCGGTTTGGGCCGCGAGTTGCAGCACGTAACGGCCATCGGTGAAGGCGGCCGCGCAGTCCGCAAGCACCACAGCAAGCCCGGCGCTGCCCGTGAATCCGGTGAGCCACGCCAGACGTTCGGCATTGGCAGGAACATACTCGCCAAGATGCTCATCCGCGCGCGGTACCAGCAATCCATCAAGCGCCTGGCGGCGAAGTTCTTCACGCAGTTGGGTCAAGGGTGCGTTTGACATCGGGGATTATCCTCACAGCAGGGTCTATGTTATTGCATGACTACGATCGCATGCATGCGATTATCGCATATCTGGATGGGGAATCCGGCAGTTTATCCACAGGCATGTTGAGCATATGTTGCAGTGCATCAAAACCGCGCGACGAACTGCATCGACGCACAACGCCCACCACGGTTTGCCTACAGGATACAAGATCATGACGATCCGTTATGCCACCGAAGAACTCGCTCTTATGATGCCGTCTAGCCTGTCGAATTACTTCACCCCGTCCAATGGCGGGCATCGGCAGGATTATCCGGCCTATTATTTTAATCCCAAGACCACCCGCCCCGGCATCGTTACGCGCATTGGTGACTGGTTTAAGCGCCGCGCTGCGGTCAGCGAACTTGCCAGCCTTACCGACCATGAACTCGCCGATATCGGCCTGAGCCGTGGCGACATCGCGGTCGCGTTCGATCAGGGCTTCGTCAGCAATCGCAATGCCAGCCGTTTCGGCACCAAGCTGCAAACCGGCCGTATCCAGCACGCCTAAGCCTTCTTGCGCAGCACGAGAGTTGCCCAGCGGCCTTCGTACAAGGTGCGTTCAATGACCAGACCAGCGCGCCGATGGGCCGATAATACCCAGGCGCGCTGACTGTCGAGCAGTCCGGCGAGAATCGCCGTGCCCCCTGGTGCCAGATTGCGGGCCAGATCGACCGCCATGCCACACAAGGGTCGTGCCAGAATATTGGCAAAAATCAAATCATAGGGCGCAGGCTTGCGCACCGCCGACGCCTGCCAGCCATCGGCGCGAATGGCGCGGATTTGCCGGCCCAATCCATTGCGCACCGCGTTTTCCCGCGTCACCCGCACCGACCACGGGTCAATGTCAGTGGCGCGCACCGGGCGATGCAGCCACTTCGCGGCCCCCATGGCCAAAATCCCCGACCCCGTCCCGAGATCCAATATCCGGGCCGGCCGGCGATGCGCCACCGTTTCGAAGGCGCGCAGGCAGCCGCGGGTTGACCCATGCTCCCCCGAGCCAAACGCAATGCCGGCATCGAGCACGATGGTAAGCCGCCCCGGCACCGGTTTTTCCTTGATGTGGGTGCCGCGCACGGCAAAGCGTTTGCCCACCAACTGTTCCGGGAAGCTTTCCTGATTGCGCGCGAGCCAGCCTTCGGACTCGGTCGGCCGGCGGGAAAGCGTTGCATCGAACCCTGTCACCAGCGCCGCCAAAGCCATGGCGCCCGCCAGTTCGGGTTCATTCGCGCCCTGATCCTTCACCCCTTCGAGCGTCCAGATCCGTGTCGCCTCATCAAGGAAGAACCCAACGGTGCCGCAGGCAGTGGCGAGTGCGACTTCGTAGGCGTCCAAAGCCACTTCCGGCACGACGACCGTGATGGTCTCCAATTGGATGGCATAACGCGCGGGCTTCATGGGGCAGCTTCCGTCACGAAGCGGTCAATCACCCGTTTGGCGCCGGCCTTATCAAATGCGATGTTCAACTTATCGTCCTCGACCGATGTGACGGTGCCATAGCCAAATTTGTCGTGGAACACGCGCGCACCTTGCGCATATTTTTTGGTCGCGACCGGGCGCGCCGGCTGTTCCCAGGACGCGACCACGCGTGGCTGGGCGACATAGGTACTGCGCGCCACCAGCGGAAAGGACGAGGTGAAGCTGGTCACCCGTCTGGCGGCCTGCGATCCGCCGACCTCAATTTCATCCTCCGGCAATTCGCCGATGAAGCGGCTCGGGATGTTGGACTGCCAATTGGCGTAAATGCGCCGATTGGCGGCGTGGCTGATGATGGACCGTTTGCGCGCGCGGGTGAGCCCGACATAGGCGAGGCGGCGTTCTTCTTCCAATCCCTTGCCGCCGCTTTCATCCATGCTGCGCTGGCTCGGGAACAGCCCGTCTTCCCAACCGGGGAGGAAAACCGTGTCGAATTCCAGCCCCTTGGCGCCGTGCATGGTCATCAGGTTGACCTTGTCAGCGTCTGCATTTTCTTCGTTGTCCATCACCAGGCTGACATGATCGAGAAAGGCGCCGAGGCTTTCGTAATCGACCAGCGCGCGGACCATTTCCTTGAGGTTATCGAGCCTTCCGGGCGCTTCGGGGGATTTATCGGCCTTCCACATGCCGGTATAGCCGCTTTCGTCGAGCATTCGGGCGACGGTTTCGACATGGCCATCGCGGTCGAGGGCTGCGCGCCACTGGCCAAACTGGTCGAGCAGATTGCCGACCTCGGCCCGCACTTTACCGCGCAGGCCGCTTTCGGCAACTAAAGTGGCAGCGGCCAGAGTGAGCGGGATTTGCGCTTCGCGGGACCGTTCATGCATCGCCCGCAGCGCCTGTTCGCCAACGCCGCGGCGCGGCACATTGACGATGCGTTCGAACGCCAGATCATCGGCGGGTTGGTTCAGCACCCGGCAATAAGCGATCGCATCGCGGATTTCGGCGCGTTCGTAAAAGCGCAAACCGCCGACGACGCGGTAGGGTAGGCCGAGGGTGATCAGCCGTTCTTCAAACGCGCGGGTCTGAAAGCCGGCGCGCACCAGCACTGCCATTTCGGACAGCTTGTGGCCATCGCGGCGCAGATTTTCCATCCGGTCGCCAACCATGCGGGCTTCTTCGTCCGAATCCCACAGCCCAATGACCTGGACTTTTTCGCCGGATGCGTCGTTCTTGCCGCTGCGCAAGGTTTTGTCGTGGCGGCCGGAATTATGCGCGATGAGGCCCGCGGCGGCGGCGAGGATGGGCGCGGTGGAGCGGTAATTGGCTTCGAGCTTGACCAAGACGGCGCCGGGGAAGTCTTTCTCGAAGCGCAGGATGTTCTCGACCTCGGCGCCGCGCCAACTATAGATCGACTGGTCATCATCGCCGACGCAGCAAATGTTCTTGTGGCCCTGGGCCAACAGCCGCAGCCACAAATACTGCACCAGATTGGTGTCCTGGTATTCGTCGACCAGAATATAGCGGAAGGCACGATGATACTGCGCCAGCACATCCGGGTGTGTCCGCAGGATTTCGGTCATGTGCAGCAGCAGATCGCCAAAATCGACGGTGTTAAGGGTTTTGAGGCGTTCCTGGTAGGCGGCGTAGAGCGTCCGCGCTTGGCCGTTGGCGAAATCACTGTCTTCGGCAACAGTAATTTTGTCCGGGGTGATGGCGCGATCCTTCCAACGCTGGATGATCGCCATCAACGCCGGTGGTGGGAAACGCTTGAGGTCGAGCCTGGCCGCCTCCATCACCTGTTTCAGCAGGCGCAGCTGGTCATCAGTATCGAGAATGTTAAAGTTGCTGGTCAACCCGACAAGCTCGGCATGGCGGCGCAACATGCGGGCGCACAGCGCGTGGAAAGTGCCAAGCCACAGCCCCTCGGCGGGATGGCCGAGAATGGCGGCCACCCGTTCACGCATTTCCCTAGCGGCCTTGTTGGTGAAGGTGACGGCGAGCACCTGGTTGGGAAAAGCCCGCTTGGTCAACAGGATATGGGCGAAACGGCTAGTCAGCACTCGGGTTTTGCCGGTGCCTGCGCCGGCGAGTACCAGCACCGGGCCATCGACGGTTTCGACGGCTTCGCGCTGTTCGGGGTTCAGGCGGCTGAGATAGTCGGTCATACTGGGCGGGATTCCATCGAGGCGACTCCGGTCGCGTGCAGCAGATGATATAGAACAGGCGGGGAACGCGGCAAGTCGGGTGCCCCGCTGGCGGTTCCCGAAAGCACATATCACTTGAAGCAGGGTAACTTTTGTGTTACTCCTCTACATGATTGAGTTGCGTTACTTCCTTGGCAGTGGCGACGAGAGTCCGTTTGAGGACTGGTTTGCCGATTTGGACGCGGCGGCAGCGGCCAAGGTTTCTGTGGCCATGGCACGCCTTGAACAGGGCAATCTTTCGAACGTCAAAGGCGTGGGAGCAGGGGTTCTCGAATATCGGATCGATTGGGGACTGGGTTATCGGATCTATTTCGGTCGCGATGGCGACGTGCTGGTGATCCTGCTGACGGGCGGGACGAAGCGGCGGCAGCAACGCGACATTGAGGCAGCGAAATTGCTGTGGGATGACTACAGGCGGCGACGGCCGCGCGGACAGTAGGGAAAGTGCGACACATGACATTGACCAAGAGCTTCAAGGACCTGGTGCAAACCCGCGTGGCACGCGATCCCGCGTTCGCGACAGAGTTATTGCGAGAAGGGATTGATACGATGCTGAGCGGTGATGTTGACACAGGAAAAGCGATCCTGCGCGACTACATCAAGGCGACGGTTGGTTTCGAGAAGCTGGGGGAAGCGACAGATACCCCCCCGAAGAGCCTAATTCGTATGTTCGGGCTGCGCGGAAACCCGCAGGCGCGCAATCTTTTCGGTGTGATCGGATACCTCCAAAAGCATGCGGGGGTCGAATTGCACATAGCGGCGCGGCCACGGTGAACGGCGCCTGATATAAGGCTGTGCATCAAGTGGGGAACGCGGCAAGTCGGGTGTTGGCCTGGTCGGCACGGCAGGGCGGAGTGCTGCTGGGGGCCGGAGTGTTCCTCGGCGTGCTGCTGCCTCCGCTGGCGCAGTTGTTCCGTCCGGTGATCGCGCCGGCGATTATCGGGTTGATGACGTTGGTGCTGCTGCGGGTCGATATCCCGGCGGCGATCGGGCATTTGCGTCGGCCGGGGCGGTTATGCGTGATCGTTGCATTTCACGCACTGGTCTGCCCGGTGATTGCCTGGGCGGTGGTCGACACGCTGGGGCTGGATGCCGGGATTGCCGCCGGCGTGGTGATTTTCGCCACTGGCGGCGCTGCCACTTCGGGCGCGGCGTTTGCCCGGATGGTGGGGCTCGACCCGGAATTGTCGCTGATCGCGACCTTGGTGACGACGATCCTGGTGCCGCTGACTGCCCCGCCGATGGTTTATGGGTTGATTGGGGTTGATTTGGCGATTTCGCTGCAGGCGTTCGCCGGGCGGTTGGTGCTGGTGGTCGGGCTGCCGTTGCTGCTGTCGATGGTGATGCGACGGGTGATCGGGGAGGTGCGGCTCGCGCCACACGGCCCCGCGGTCGATGGCGCGGTGGTGTGGCTGGTGATCATCTACGGCATTGGCGTGATGGACGGGCTGGCCGCCCGTTTGCTGGTCGATCCCTGGTGGGTGGCACAGGCGCTGGTGGCGGCGGTCGTTGCGGATTTCGGGCTTAATCTGATTACGACGCTGGTTTTGGCGCCATTTGGTTGGCGCGAGGCTGCGTCGGCCGGGATGCTGAGCGGCAATCGTAACATGGCGCTGTATCTGGCCGTGTTACCTGCCGCCGCCGATCCGCGTTTGGCGCTGTTTTTTGCGGTCTGCCAATTCCCGTTGTTTTTGTCCCCGTTCCTGCTGCGTCCGGTCTACCGCTGGGCGCGCCGATTGGTTCATACCGCGCAACGTTGACTCATTTTGCATGGGCCAACAGGGGTTGCTGCGAACCCGTTTCTGGGGCCAGGATGCGGAAT
>JACMOQ010000655.1 GCA_014377905.1 Acetobacteraceae bacterium
CGAAATTCTGTCACGCGCGTCGGCCACCATTGCCGAGGGCGAAGTGCTGCAATTGGTGACTCAGAACGATCTGGCGACCACCGAGGCACAATATCTCGACGTGGTGAAGGGCAAGACCGCCGCATTGTTTGCCGCCGCCTGCCGGGTCGGCAGTGTGGTGGCCAAAGGTGATGCGGGAACCGAGGCGGCGCTGGCCAATTACGGGATGAATCTCGGGATTGCGTTCCAACTGGTGGATGACGCGCTGGATTATGCCGCCGACCAGACCAAGCTTGGCAAGACTGTCGGCGATGACTTTCGGGAAGGCAAGATTACCCTGCCGGTGCTGCATGCCTTCACCCGCGGAACGCCGACCGAGCAGGCGTTTTGGCGCCGCACCATTGAGGCGAGCGAGCAGACCGACGCCGATCTGCCCGAAGCCCTGCGGTTGATGGCACGCCATAACGCCATTGCGGCAACTTTGGCGCGTGCCCAGGATTTCGCCAATGCGGCGCAAACCGATCTCAGCGTGGTTGCGCCGTCTGCCATCCGGGACTGCCTGATGGCAGTCGCCGATTACACGGTCAGCCGGCTTAGGTAGAGTGCAGTTCCGTTCGGAACTGCACCCGCGCTTTAAACCCGCTTCACGCCATACATTTGCGGGAACCCATCGCGGATATCGGTGATCGAATTGCGATAGATTGTCGGACCCGCGTAATAGCCCAACGGCACGTAGGGGGCTTCCTGGAACAGCAGCTTCTGCATGTCGAGCGCGATCGATTTCTGGGTCGCGACATCCCCGGCATCGAGCCAGTTTTCGCGCAACGCCTCCATCGCCGGCATGTCGGGCCAGCCGAACCACGCCGCCTGGCCGCTGCGAATGGCCGAGGCCGCGGCGGGGGAGACATTGCCCGACCCGCCAAGATTGGTCATGAAGATGTTCCAGCCGCCCTTGCTGATGGGCTCCTTGCTGGCACGGCGCTGCACCACGGTGCCCCATTCCACCGCCACGTAATCAACATTCATCCCGATCCGGGCCAGCAAATCGGCAGTCAGTTGCGAATAGGCATGCAGCACCGGGATTGTCGTCGGCCCGAGAAGCACGACTTTTTCCCCGTTATAGCCGGCGGCCGCGAGGTCCTTTTTCACCTGGTCGAGGTTCTTCGACAGGCGACCCACCGCTTCGGTGCCAACATTGGACGCCAGCGGCGACCCGGATGAAAACAACCCGCACGGGTTCTTGATGATCGATGGTTCGGCGCCGGCATAGGCGAGCATGAACTCGTCCTGATTGACCGCTGACAGCACCGCCCGCCGCACTGCCGCCTTGTCGAACGGCGCGTTGAGGTGGTTAAAACGCAGGCAGCCGATCGAGCCATATGGGTCAATGGTTTTGGTCACCAGCGACTTGTCGCGCTTGAGCGAGGGCAGCAAATCGATTGAGGGGTTTTCCCACCAGTCGATTTCATTATTGGACAAAGCTGCCGAAATTGTTGCCGCATCTGGTAGGATGTGCCACTCGACGCGTTCGAAATTGGCGATTTTCGGACCGGCGGTGAAGCTCGCCGTGCCGTCGGCGCGCGGCACGTAGCCATCAAATTTGGCAAAAACAATCTTCGCGCCGGGCACCCGCTCATTGGTGAGGAAACGGAACGGTCCACTGCCGATCACCTCGGAGATCTGGGTGTTGCCATCGGCCTTGGCCACCCGTTCCGGCATGATGCTGGCAGGGGCCCCGGTCAGCGCATCGCGCAGCAACGGGAAAGCCCGTTTGAGCTTAATGCGGATGACTTTGTCGGACGGAGCCGAGATTTCATCGAGCCGCTGGGCCATCACGTTCATCAGCGGATCGCGCTGGGCGCCGCGCCGGATCGAGGCGACGCAATCGCTGGCGAGAACAGGGGTGCCGTCATGGAATTTCAGCCCGTCGCGGAGCGTCAGTTCCCAGAGTTTGCCGTCATTTTCGATCTTTTCGCTGGCGAGCATCTGCAGGCGCGGCTGCAACTGCGCATCAAGGCCGTAAAGCGTATCGAACACCGCAAGCGAATAATTGCGGGTGATGTCGGCGGTGGTCCAGACCGGATCGAGCGAAACCGGATCGGCATGGGGCACGAAGCGCAGCACGTTTTTGGCCTGGCCGGTTGCGATATGGGGGGTGGAAAGCACCGCTGCCCCGGCAAAAGCGGATTTGAGGACATCGCGACGTTGCATGGCCAGGCTCCCTGATTGATTTGCATTATCCTGACCGGTGCATGGCGCGGGTTCAAGCTTTATGCAAAGGTTTCGGCATAGGAGGACCAAAAATGGCCAATGCGAACTGGCGTACTCGTGCCGCGACGAGCTTTGTTACCGAAAAGCAGCCGGCAACCGGCAGTCTGGGAATGGTTGTCAGCAACCATCCGCTCGCCTCGGCAGCCGGCGCGGAAATGCTTGCCGCCGGTGGCAACGCCGTCGATGCCGCGATTGCCACCTTGTTCGCGCTTACGGTTGTCGAGCCGATGATGGTCGGCATTGTCGGCGGCGGAACTGGCCATATACGCCTCGCCGATGGCAGCCATCGCATCCTTGATGGCATGAGCACGGTGCCGCTCGCCGGTCGCCCCGATATGTTCGCCCCTGCCGGGGATGGGTCACCTGAGGATTATTCGACCGTCGACCGCCGCAGCGAGGTCGGCCCCAGTGCGGTTGCCGCCCCGGGATCGTTGCGAGGCTGGTGCGAGGCGCTGCGCCGGTTCGGCACGTTCTCGCTTGATGATGTGCTGCAACCGGCGATCCGCCACGCATCACGCGGGTTCACCGCCACCCCGTACCTGCAAACCTGCATCGAGGGTGCCGCCGCCGACCTGGCGCGTGACAAGGCCGCGAGCGCGCTGTTGCTCCCCGGCGGTCGGCCATTGCAGGCGGGCGCGAAACTGATCAATGGCGATTATGCCGAAACCCTGAAACTGGTGGCCCAGCAGGGCGAAGCAGCACTTCATGGCGGGCCGATCGGCGATATCGTCGCCGCCCATATGGCGGCCAATGGCGGCTATGTGACCCGGGCGGACCTGGTTGGCTATAAGGTGATCGAGCGCGCGCCGATCCGCAGCGCCTATCGCGGGTTTGAGATCGTCGGCCCGCCGCCGCCGGCAGGGTCGGGTGTGCATATCGCCCAGATGCTGAACATTCTCGAAGGTTACGATATCGGAGCCTTGGGCTTTGGCACGGCGGACACGATCCATCTGCTCGCCGAAGTGCTGAAGATCGCCTTCGCCGATCGCATGGTGGCGACCGGTGATCCGGCGTTCATCAAAGTTCCGGTGGAAAAGCTTGTATCCAAGGACTATGCCGCCGAGCGCCGGGCGCAAATCCAGATGGCGCGCGCGCAAAAATGGGGCCCGGGCGTGTCACCGGGGGAAGGCGCGCACACCACCCACATGACCGCGGCCGACCGTGACGGTAACGTCGTCGCCACCACCCAGACGATCAATTCGACCTTCGGCGCCCGCTACGTTATCCCCGGCACCGGCATCATTCCCAACAACTACATGCAATTGTTCGACCCGCGCCCTGGCCGCGCCCAATCGGTGGCGCCGGGTAAACGGGTCACCACATCGATGTCGCCGATGATGGTGCTGCGCGACGGACGCATCCAATTCGCCCTTGGCCTGCCCGGCGGCAAACGGATTTTCCCGAGTGCGATGCAAGCAATCATCAATCTGATCGATCATGGCATGAGCTTGCAGGAAGCCGTCGAGGCCCCGCGCGTCTGGACCGAAGGCCCGGTGCTGGAGCTGGAGGATACGATTTCCGAACACGTCCAGAAAGCGCTGCGCCTGCGCGGCCATGCGATATCCATGCTGCCGCACGTTGCCGGCGGGATGAACGGCATCGCATTTCAACCCGACGGCACCATGCTGGGGGCAGCGTGCTGGCGCGCCGATGGCACGTCGGTGGGCGTGGGCGGTGGCCTTACTCAGCGCCGGGTGGCTTTCTGGCCGGATCGGGCGGGGACGGTGTAGGGGGGGAGGCGAAACCACAACAATCGCGGAGCGTCCAGCGCTTTCGCCAGGCCATACGAAAATGCGCCGCCAGAATTCAACAATCCGCCGTGCCCATGCCTTTGCCAAACGCGATGCGGGCGGGCAGTGCGGCACGGGCCTGGGCGGGATCAATCAGCGCGATGGTGATAGCCGCCCCGTCGAGAAATCGATCAAGCTCGACAATGGCGCGCAACTCGTTGCCTTGCCGGCGGCGGGCCAAAACAGTGTCGATTTTAAGGTAGCATGCGGCTGACACTACCCGATCAGGGTATTCCGCCGATCGTGCCAACAGTGCTGATGGAATTTCCAGAACGCGATTTAGATGGTACGGCAACCATGCTCCGCCAAACACGCCACCCGCCCCGCCTTGCAGCCGCCCTGCCACCACCAATTCCGCAATTCTGCCAGCCGGCGCCCGATCTCCGGTCCGGGCGCCATTCCCGCCTCGGCCAGATCGCGGCCTTGCAGGGGAAAGACCGGAACCGGCATCGCGGCCAGCCGCGCGTGCAGACGATTTGAACGCCCGGCGAGCCAGGCGCGATCGACCAGAATTGCGCGCGGTGCATCGGCCAGGACGCGTCGCAATGTGCCGTCATCGGCGTCGTCCTCCGGCCCATCGCCACCGAGTGCCAGCAGCCGATCGCGCGCGGTGCCAGACAGGCGAAGCCGTAAGGCAAACG
>JACMOQ010000085.1 GCA_014377905.1 Acetobacteraceae bacterium
TCCGACATGGCCGGCAGCGCGGCGGGTTTCGCAATAATCGGTATCCGAACACACGAACAGCCGTCCGCCCTTGTTATCGACCACGACTTCATCGAGATAGGATGTTTCAGACCCGCACAGGCCACACGGATGCGGTGCGCGGCCAGCGCGAAACGGATGGTCATCAAAATCGAGGCTGCGCACATCGGTATATGGCGGGATAGCATAAATGCGCTTTTCCCGCCCGGCGCCGAACAACTGCAAGGCCGGCATCATGTGCAGTTTTGGATTGTCGAAAGCTGGGATCGGGCTCGGCGCCATCAGATAGCGGCCGCCGACCATGACCGGATAATCATAGCTGATCGCGACATGGCCGAAGCGGGTGATGTCCTCATAAAGCCGGACATGCATCGACCCATATTCGGCGAGCGCGTGCATCCGGCGGGTTTCGGCGCGACTCGGTTCTAGCTTGGACAAAGGTTCCGGCTGTGGCACCTGATAAACCAGGATCTGGCTTTCGCTAAGCGGGAATTCTGGGATGCGGTGACGGGTCTGGATGATGGTGGCGACGGCGGTATCGGTGGTGGTTGCCACCCCCGCCGTTTTGGCAAAGAAACGCCGGATGGAAACGGCGTTAGTGGTGTCGTCCGCACCCTGGTCAATCACTTTCAGCACATCGTTCGGCCCCAACACCGCGGCCGTCACCTGAATGCCGCCGGTGCCCCAACCGTATGGCAATGGCATTTCGCGACTGCCGAACGGTATTTGATGGCCGGGGATGGCGACCGCCATCAAAAGCGCCCGTCGCAGCATCCGCTTGGTCTGCTCGTCGAGATAGGCAAAATTATAGCCTTGCAAAATCTCGCTCATTGGCCGGTCTCCGCGCGCATCCGACGAATAGTTTCTAATTCGGATTGGAAATCAACGTAGTGCGGCAGCTTGAGATGTTCGACGAAGCCGGTCGCTTCGATATTGTCGGAATGGTACAGCATAAATTCGATGTTCTGCGCTGGGGCGTTCGAGTCTTCTCCCAATTCTTCAGCGCGCATCGCCCGATCGACCAGCGCCATGCCCATCGCCTTGCGTTCCGCGTGGCCGAAGGTAAGGCCGTAGCCGGAGGTAAATTGTGGCGGCATCGTCTTCGATCCCGCGAACTGGTTGACCAGCGCGCATTCGGTCAGCATCACATCACCGATGTCGATGGCGAAACCAATCTCCGGCGGGGTAATCTCGATATTGCAGTCTCCAACCCGCAATTCGCCGACGAACGGGTGGCTGCCGCCATAGCCGCGCTGCGTAGAGTAGCCCATCGCCAGCAGAAAGCCCTCATCGCCGCGCGCCAGCGCCTGCAAGCGGACATCGCGGGTGGCCGGGAAGCGCAACGGTTCACGGGTCAGGTCGCCGGGTTCCCGCCCGTCATCGGTATGGGTTTCGATCAATCCTTCCTGCCCGAGAATATCGGCAACCCTTGGCATTGCGGCCTCTGGGGCGATGGCTTCGACGGCGGGCGGTGGAACAGTGCCGGCGGCAAGGGCGAAATCGAGCAGGCGATGGGTGTAGTCGTAAGTCGGCCCAAGGATTTGCCCGCCCGGCAAATCCTTGTAGACCGCCGAAATCCGTCGGCGAATCAGCATATTGGCCGTATCGACTGGCTCGGCGATGGCAAAGCGCGGCAAGGTGGTGCGGTAAGCGCGCAGCAGAAACGCCGCCTCAATCAGATCACCCTGCGATTGCTTGATGGCCAGCGCCGCGAGATCCGTATCGTAAACCGACCCTTCCGCCATCACCCGATCAACCGAGCGGCCCAATTGTTCAGTGATTTGCGCAAGGCCGATAGCAGAAATTCCCAAATCGCCACGGCGTTCCTCGGCGAGCCAGGCATGAGCATTGTCGATGGCGCGCTCGCCACCTTTGACGGCAACATAAGCCATCGCTCAGCCCCCCGTGATGGAAAGGCTGCGCGGCAAGGCGGCCAGCCGATCGCCCGCACACAAGATCAGGTCGATCCCGCGCGGGAATAATTTATGATTTTCCGCCCAAAGCGCGACAAAGTCGACCGGCAGGCCGGTGGCGCGCAGGGTCCGAGGATGTTGCAAGCCCGGTCCCACCATGGTGTAGGCCGCACCTTCGCCCAAGGCCGCGACCTGAACGATCACGGTTGCCGAGTCTTCCGGCCCCTCATCGCTGCCACAGGCGAGGCACCGGAGA
>JACMOQ010000656.1 GCA_014377905.1 Acetobacteraceae bacterium
GGGCGCGAAGGTCTGCCACGACTCGCTGCTTTGCAGCACACGCTGGGCGCGTTGCCAGACCGACAGCCCTTGCGGGGCGAGCAGGACATCTTCGCGATGGCCGATCAGGCGGGCAAGCCGGTCGAGCATTGGTGCCAATGCGTCCTGCACCGCCAAATCGGCAAAGCCCCACGCATCGGTCGCCACCAGCAGCCGGGTTGGCAGGGAGGTCGACCTGTCCTCGTTGCATAATACTTCGCCCACCAGCCCGAAGGTTTCGGCGTCGCGCGCGAACCAGCCGCAGGTATCCGCGCTGGGCGACTGCACGGTGATGCCGGTGAAATCGATCCGGCCATGGGTTGCCCGGATGCCATAAAGCCCGCAATAGCTGGCCGGCACCCGCACCGAGCCGCCACTATCAGTGCCGAGCGCGAAGTCACACAGCCCGCCCGCCACAACCGAGGCCGAGCCCGACGACGAACCACCTGGCACCAGGCCAGGCGCGGCCGGATTGATTGGGGTTCCGTCATGGGCGTTTTCACCCAAAATCCCGAGCGAGACCTCATCAGTGATGGTTTTGCCGACCACCGATGCCCCCGCCGCCAGCAAGGTTTCCACCACCCAGGCATGTCTGGTCGGCACAGCGTTGGCGCGCGGCCAGTCCGGATTGCCGCCGCCCGTCGGTACCCCGGCGATGTCGATCAGATCCTTGACCGCGAAATCAAGCCCGGCCAGCTTGCCGGTGGCGGCACCGAATATCCGGGTGCGCGGGCCGGCGACGTAGGCGTTGAACGGATTGGGCATAATACGCTCCTGGAGGCTCATTAATATCCGGCTTTTCCGGTTCGCATCATGTGATGTTTCAGTATCGAAAATTCCGGGTCGCTTGGCAAGCCTCGCACCCGGCCTTGCCAATCAGCGCCGGCGACGGCACCTATGCGGCATGGGCACAGAGATTTCCTTCGGGCTTGCCGGACGGCGGGCGATGATTTCGGGCCATCGCGGCGGCATCGGCCGCGCGGTGGCGGCATTGTTCGCGGCCGATGGGG
Source organism: Acetobacteraceae bacterium (assembly GCA_014377905.1). Lineage (GTDB taxonomy): Bacteria > Pseudomonadota > Alphaproteobacteria > Acetobacterales > Acetobacteraceae > CAITOL01. The sequence goes on from JACMOQ010000656.1 coordinate 1,029, forward strand.
CGGAGGTTATCGGGCTCGACCTGCCCGATTTCGATTTGTCCGACATCGCAACTGTTGAGGCGCGGGCGGCGGCACTGATCGCCAGACATGGCACCATCGATATCCTGGTCAATTGTGCCGGGACCACGGTGTTGGGCGACATTCTGGAAACCGATCTTGCAACCCTTGCGCGGGTGTTCGATGTGAACTTCACGGCGAGTTATGCGCTGATCCGCGCGGTGCTGCCCGGCATGATCGCGCAAATGCGCGGCGCGGTGGTCAATGTCGCCTCCGACCAGGCATTGATCGGCAAGAAGGCCAGTGCGGCCTATGGCGCGTCCAAGGCCGCCATCGCCCAGTTGACCAAATCGGCGGCGCTCGACTGGGCGCCCCATAATATTAGATTTAATGCCGTCGCCCCCGGCAGCACCGACACCGCCATGCTGCGCGACGTGATCACCCAATTGGCCCAGCGATCCGGCGGGCAGTTCAATTCGATCGACGCCTATACTGACGCTGTGCCAATGGGGCGTTTCGCAGCCCCGGCCGAGATCGCGGCGACGATCGCCTTCCTGGCATCCGATGCGGCAAGCTTCGTGACCGGGGTGGTTTTTCCGGTCGATGGTGGAACAACAGCCGCATGAAAACAGCATCAATGAAAGTCGCCGTCGTGACGGGAGGCACAAGTGGCATTGGAGCCGCCATTGCCCGCCGCCTGGTCGCCGATGGCTATGCGGTGATTCCCGCCGCCCGCAGCGAAGCGGCGACGCCAACCGGGGTGGATTACGCCCGCCTCGATGTTACCCACGCCGCCGAGGTGCGGGATTTCTTCGCCGGCCTCGATCGGCTTGATCTTCTGGTCAACAATGCCGGCCTTGCCGGCGCCGACCCCGATGACGATGACGAC
>JACMOQ010000657.1 GCA_014377905.1 Acetobacteraceae bacterium
GCAGCATTTTCGCGCTTTGTGGGGCAATCTCGTAATCGGGGTTTGGGGCCTGTGGCCCCAACCGCCGGAGGCTCTGCTTCCACCCGAAGGAAATAGAGTTCGTGCCACGGACCCGACGAACGCATCGCTCGCGACGATGGACCGGTCGCCGGGCGGTGGTTGCCGATTTTCGGGCGATTGATTAAGACCCGCGCATGACCCGACACACTCGAGAAATGCTGGCGCCGATTATTGCCGAACGCGTGCGCAGCAGCGGCTTCGAACCCGCGTCGCCCGATGTGCCCACCCGCCAGACCGTTATAGACGATCTCCTTCCGGCCGAGATCGCTGCGGAAATCTTTCAGAAATTTCCCATCGGCGGCGAAAATTTCACCCGCCGTGTCAGCTTTCGCGAGCGCAAGAGCACGTCGGCGGCGCTCGACAGTCTCGATCCTTTGCTCGCCGAAATTTCGTTCGCCTTGCAGTCGCCCGAGGTTCTCGCCGCGGTGGCCTCGATCAGCGGCATGACCGACCTTGAGCCCGACGCCAGCCTTTATGCCGGTGGCCTGTCGATGATGCGCAAGGGCGATTTCCTCAATCCGCATATCGATAACAGTCATGATGCAGCGCGCAGCCGGTATCGTCGCATCAACCTGCTTTATTATGTCGCCCCGGATTGGACGCTGGAAAATGGCGGCAATCTGGAACTTTGGGACGATGATGTGCGCCGCCCGGTGACGCTGGTATCGAAATTCAACCGCCTGATCCTGATGGAAACCAACCGTCGCAGTTGGCATTCGGTCAGCCCGGTGGCGGCCGATGGCGTGCGTTGCTGCGTTTCGAGCTATTATTTTTCGAAATCGCCGCCCGAGACGGATGAATATTTTCACGTGACCCAGTTTTCGGCGCGCCCCGAACAGCCGGTGCGCCGGATTTATGCACGCGCCGACGCGGCCGCGCGCAATTTCGCCGGAACGGCGCTCGGCCTCGGGCGTGGCCGGGATCGAACCTATAAACCGCCATCCTGAGGCTTTGCGGCTGGTGTGCGATATCGGGCTGCGTTGACGATCAATGCCCCGGTTGTTAGGTCGCGACTGCATCTTTGGCCGTCTGGCGCGGATTCGATTTGCCGCTAATCATCTATTTGTAATTGGATTTACCCGATGAGTGCGATTCTGGGCCTGAATGCCGGCCATCCCGACAGTGCCGCCTGCCTTGTCATCGATGGCAAGCTGGTTGGCGCCGTTGCCGAAGAACGGCTGGGCGAACGCTACAAGCATTCACCGGAATTTCCCGAAAATGCCGTGCGCTGGTTGCTGGCAGACAATGGCCTGAAGCTTTCGGACGTGACCCATGTCACGATGGCGCGCGATTCAAGCGCCAATCGCGCTGCAAAAATTGCCTATGTCGCGCGCAATCCGGTTTCAGGCATCAGTTCGGCGATCGAACATTTTGCCAAGCGCAAGAAATCCGCCAGCCTTGTCGAAACGCTTGCAGCTGCCTGCGGCGAAGATGCGGCGGCGCAGCGTTTCGAGACCGTGCCGGTCGAACACCATCTCGCGCACATCGCCAGCGCCTATTATCTTTCTCCGTTCGAATCCCTGACGGCGGGTTTTTCCTATGATGCATCGGGCGATTTTTGCAGCGGCATGGCGGCACGCTGCGAAGGCACGACGATTGCGCCGCTTGGCAAGGCGTTGCTGCCCGACAGCTTGGGATTTTTCTACACCGCCATGTGCCAGTTCATCGGATTTGAACGCTTTGGCGAGGAATACAAGGTCATGGGCCTGGCGCCCTATGGCGAGGACAAATATGCCGATGCCATGAAACGCCTCGTCACCCTGACCGACGATGGCTGGTTCAAACTGGCGCCGGGTTATTTCGGCATGCACGATCCATCGCGCAAGGATCGTACCGACGCCGGCCCTGACGAGCGGATTGTCGTCGCTCGGCACTATGAGGACCGGATGGCCGATGAATTCGGCGCGCCGCGCCGGCGTGACGAGCCGTTGACCCAGCGCGAAATGGACATAGCCCGGTCGGCGCAGGTGCGGTTTGAGGAAGCCGCGATCCATTGCCTCAACCAACTGCACACTCAGGTGCCGACCGGGCAGCTGGTGATGGCTGGCGGCTGTGCGCTCAACGGGGTGGCGAATGCCCGCATCCTGCGCGAAACGCCGTTCACGACGCCTTATCTCCAGGCCGCAGCCTCGGATGACGGCGCCTGCCTGGGCGCCGCCTATCATGTCTGGCACGCTGTGGAGGGCCGCAAAGAGCGTTTCCACATGGAACACGCCGCCTGGGGGCCGGGTTATCCCGATGAACGCAACCGCAAGGTGGCGGAAGAATCGGGCTTCAGGGTCCAGGCCTGCGCCGATGACGACGAGCTGGTCGAAGCGGCATCGGCGTTGATCGCCGAAGGGCTGGTCACCGGCTGGTACCAGGGCCGCAGCGAATGGGGACCGCGGGCGCTCGGCAACCGCTCGATTCTCGCCAATCCGGCGATTCTGACGATGAAAGACACCATCAACGCCAAGATCAAGCGGCGCGAAAGTTTCCGCCCGTTCGCGCCATCGGTGCTGCGCGAGGATGTGCCGGTGTATTTCGAACAGGATGTCTATAGCCCGTTCATGATGCACGTGGTGAAGCTGCGTCCCGAATGGCAGGGGCGGTTGCCGGCGATCACTCATGTTGACGGCACGGGCCGCTTGCAAAGCGTCGATCCGGCGTCGAACCCTTTGTATCACAAGCTTATTTCGGCGTTCAAGCGCCGCACCGGGATCGGCATGGTGCTGAATACCAGCTTCAACGAGAACGAGCCGGTGGTCGATACCCCCGAACAGGCGCTGGCCTGTTTTGCCCGCACCGAGATGGATGCGTTGTGCCTGGGGCGGTATATCTTGCGCAAGGATTAGGGCGGCGCCCTGGGTTGATGTTTGCGGCGCGGATCTGGCAGGCAGCCTGCGCGGTGAAAGAAAAATCGACTTATCCACAGCCATGCGAAAAGAATGTGTCGCGACGAATTGACACAGGCAAGTGTCAGGCTAGAATGACACTTGCATGGGAAGTGCGGCAGGGGTTTTCGTCCAAAGGTTCCGGACGTTGATGGCGCAAGGCTCATGTGAAGACAGGTGGTTGCCGCGGGGGTAGCCAACTGGCCTGGTCCGACGTGGCAACACAAAAGGCTTGGCAAACAGGCATGAAGGGAGTCGCCACAATGGCTGATGACAGTGAACGGGTTTACCCAACGGGGCTGACCCCGAAGGAAGCCGAGGAAATCCAGAACGGCCTGATGTGGGGTACCCGCATCTATGCCGCAATCGCGATCCTCGCTCACATCCTGGCGTATATGCTTACGCCCTGGCTCAAATAGGGGAGACGCACGATGAATGAAGGTAGAATTTGGCTTTATGTCAAGCCGACCGTCGGCATCCCGCTGTTCTTCCTCGGGTTTGTACTCGCGGCCCTTTTGGTCCACGCGGCGATCCTGACGAACACGACGTGGTTTGGTGCCTATTGGCAGGGTGGCGCTGCCAAGGCCGAAGTTGCTGCACCTGCTGCTGCTCCTGCCGCCGCACCGGCCGCAGCGCCCGCTGCTGCACCGGCTGCTTAACCCTTTTCCGGACGGCGGGTTTCGGCCCGCCGCTTCGACCGAAAAGCCGGGATCGTCTGATCCCGGCTTTTTTGTGGCCGGCGACGGCGAGTCGAACGGCGTCAACCGCCCAGCAAGTGCTTTCGGAACAGTGCGTTGACCAGCCTGTCCTCGAGGATCCGCCCGCCGACATAAAGCGCGGCGAAGATTGCCGCAAATACATAGGCGGGGGTGGGCGAGCGCTTTTTCTTTGGCCCTTCGCCATCGTCGCCATCGTCGTCCTTCTTCTTGGACTTGTCGGGGGCGGGGGCACCCAGAAATTTGTCGACGGGGTTCATCGGCGCATCAGGCTTCTTGACTTCGGGCTTTTTCGCCCTGCCCGCGGCCTTTTCGGCGGCGGCCGAGGCTTTTTCTTGAACGCCGATGGCGATGGTGATCTGGGCGATGCCAAGGAACAGTAGCGGCGCCAGAAAGCAGTAGAGCAAGGCCCGGCTGATCAGGTCATAGCGCAGCACCGGGCCGGCTTCGTCCTTCTCGATCTTCAGGGTGCCGGCATCGAAAACCGACATCTTGTCCTGCGCCGCCTGGTCCTTCTTGCTGAAAACCAGCGTGTCGCCGGTCCGTTCATGGCTGGTGCCGGGCTGGCGGAACAGCGGGTCAAGCTTGTCGAATGCATCATCGGCCGATCGCCCGGGCGCGAGCGCCGCGCTGCCCCTGACGTGCCAGATCCAATCGATGTAGCGCAAGTTCACATGACCTTCATTCGGGAAAAGCCTTCGGTGCTGCCCCGGGCAGGTCGAAGGCGCAGCGGGAGGTTACGCAGGCGGGGTTATCCGCATCATTCGGCCGGCATCGCCGCCGGCTGGCCGAACTTTTCCTTGATCGTCTTCCAGCCTTCGGTGAAAGGATAGGTCATCTGTTCGCGGATCGACATGCGGCGGCCACCTTCAAGGCCCAGAAGTTCGGCCTCGCCATCGACGCAGGTGCCGAACATGCGGTCGATGAAGATGAACGACCCGGCATAATTGCTGCGGGTGGCCTCGAAATCCTGCGAATGGTGCAGGCTGTGGTGTTCGGTGGTGTTGAACAGGTAACGCCACCATTTCGGCGAATTGAAGCGGACGTTGATGTGCTGATAAATCCCGATCGCCAGGCCGAAGCTTCCGGCGAGCAGGGCGGCGCGCGGCAGGAAATCGAAGAACCCGCCGATGCCGAGGCCGATCAGGAACAATTCGACCGGGTTGCCGACGGCGCCCTTGTTGATGTTCAACTGGGTGATGTAGTGATGCACCGAATGCGGCAGCCAAAGCGGGTACCAATTGTGCATCGCGCGGTGCATCCAATATTGCCCGAAATCGAAAATGAAGGCGATCAGGAAGGCCTGGAGCAGCAGCGGCATGGTCGTGAACCACGCGAACTTTTCCCAGTGGAAAGCGTCATGGATCGCTTCGGCCATGACATCGCTGCCGATGAAGCTGCCAGCCAGGCGGACCAGCGTATAGCCGACCCCGACATAAAAAGTGTCGGTGGCCAGTTCCTTCCAGGTCAGCCGCCAGCTTGCATAGCGCGGGTTGACCCATTCGAGCCCGAGCAGCAGCACCTTGAAGCCGATGCCGATGCCGATGGCGGTCGATGCCTTGGCGATGGAATTGGGCGCGTAATACCAGAACAGGATCAGCGCGAAGAGCATTGTCGGCTGGAAGCAGGTGAAGATGAACTGTTTTACCGGGCCGCCTTCGACCCGGGGAATGTTCTCCCAGCCGATGGTGACCGGTGCCTGCGCGCCGATTATCCTCTTGCCGACGCGAACTCCGTCCATCC
>JACMOQ010000658.1 GCA_014377905.1 Acetobacteraceae bacterium
GTAGCGGGCGCTGTCGCGGGCGAGCGCCACCTGCACATCATCGGGAATGCGGCCGCATTCATATAGCAGCCGGCCGATCAGGGTGGATTTGCCGTCATCGACCGACCCGCAGGTCAGCACGCGCAAAAGGGAAGCGGGCATCAGAAATATCCCTCGCGCTTTTTCTTTTCCATCGAGGATTCCTGGTCCTGGTCAATCAGCCGCCCGGCGCGTTCGCTTTCGCGCGTAGTGTGCATTTCGGCGACGATTTCGGCGATGTTGGCGGCCGGCGACGATACCGCGGCGCTGTACGGGTAGCAGCCGAGCGAGCGGAAACGCACCAGCCGATCTTCCGGCACTTCACCCGGTTTGAAGCGAAAGCGGTCATCATCGACCACGATCAGGCTGCCATTACGGATCACCGTCGGGCGCAATTTGGCGAAATATAGCGGCACGACGGGGATATTCTCGGCCTCGATATAGGTCCAGACATCGAGTTCGGTCCAGTTCGACAACGGAAACGCGCGCAGTGATTCGCCAGCGCCAAGCTGGCCATTGTAGACCGACCACAATTCCGGCCGCTGGCGCTTGGGGTCCCAGGTCTGGCCGGGGCCGCGAATGGAGAAAATCCGCTCCTTGGCGCGCGACCGTTCCTCGTCCCGCCTGGCGCCACCGATTGCGGCATCAAAGCCGCCTTGAGTGAGGGCGATTTTCAACGCCTCGGTCTTCATCACGTTGTTATAGTGGACGCTGTCATTATCGAACGGGTTGACGTTGTCGCGGATGCCATCCGGGTTGGTGAAGACGCGGAGATCGAGACCGAGTTCCCGAACGGTCTGGTCGCGAAAGCTGATCATCTCACGGAATTTCCAAAGCGTATCGATGTGGAGCAGCGGGAATGGCAGGCGGCCGGGATAGAACGCCTTGCGGCAAAGATGCAGCATCGCCGACGAGTCCTTGCCGATCGAATACATCAGCACCGGCGCGCGGGCCTGGCCGACAACTTCGCGCAGAATGTAAATCGCCTCGGCTTCCAGCGCCTGCAAATGGATGGGAAGTCTGTTCCGGGCGGCCGTCACGGTCATGTCACCACTATCCTGTTCTGCGATCGCGGCGGACTCAGCCCGGCCACATCGCATACTTACTGCGCCCCCGCCTCCTGCACCATCACCGCCACTGCCAGCATTTCGGCCCCTGCCCCCATCCGCACGCCGCGAATTGGCGCGGCACCGCCAGCATCCAACCCGACCGCAAGCCGGACATAGCCTTCGGTCGGACAGGTCAGGTTTGCCGGATCAAACCCGACCCATCCAAGATGGGGCACCAGCGCCTCGGCCCAGGCGTGATGCGCGGAACCGGCGCCGATCTGGTCGGTCAGCAGATAGCCGGTCACATAGCGCGCGGGGATGCGCAGATGGCGGGCAGCGGCGGCGAAAATCTGGGCGTGGTCCTGGCATACGCCGCGGCGCTGGGCAAAGGCCTCGGATGCAGTGGTGAAGGGTTTAGTGGCGTCGGTGTCGTAGGCGACTTCGGCATGGATGCGCGACATCAGCGCATGGAGCGTCGGCATTTCATCGTGGCCGCGCACGCTGTCGGCCATGGCGATGATTTCGGGGCTGGCTTTGGTGGTGCGGGTTTCACGCAGGTAGATCGCCGCGCGGCCGAAATCCTCGAGGTTGCCAACCACTCCGGCGGTGTCCTTGGTCGCGATCACCCCGTGCACCGCAATCAGTGATCCGCTGGCGCCTTCGCGGCCGCCAGGAGTGATGAGGTGCACGCGGTTGCCGAACGCATCGATATAGGTCGCGGCTTTGTCGATGCCCGGTGCGCTGAGATGCCAATGGACGATGGCCTGGCCGGGGCTGCTTGGCGGCGTCAGGCGCAGCGCCTGCACGATCGCGCCGCCGACGCGGTCGTAGCTATAGGCGCTTTGGTGGGAGATTTGGATCTGCATGATGGGGTACTCATTATAAACCCGGGCCCGGGGAGACGGAGAAGTGCCTGCCCCCTTTCCCCTTGAGAGAGAGCCGGGGTGAGAATACGGGCAACACCTAAAGAAAATGAAACTCAGCTCCAATCGCAGTGGCCAATTCCCCGGTATCGTTGATAAACCCATCCAGGAACGCCCCCAGCCCACTGGTCATAATGTGCTCGACCTTCATGTTGCACAAACCGCCAAAGCGCTGATCGGCGAATGTGACGCAGCTTTCGCCGCCCTCGGTCAACGCCACCAGATGGCGCAGGGACTCGCAGATCAGGTCACAGCAATGGCGCAGGCTGCGCGGCATTTCCTGGCGCAGCACAAGGAACTCGGCGATGTGATGCGGACGGTAGGATTCCTGGTAAAAATGCCGGTACGACCGATGCGCGGACACTGACCGCAGGATGGTTTCCCATTGATAGGCGCTGCGATCGTTGATTTCGCCGGAAGAGTTCGGCAGCAGCACCGAATATCTCATCTTCAGGATGCGGGCGGTATTGTCGGCACGTTCGAGATAGGCGCCAATCTGGCTGAAATGATAGCCTTCGTCGCGCAGCAAGGTGCCGATCGTGGCGCCGCGGAACAACGCCGTGCGCTGGCGGATCCAGTCGAGGATTTCCGGCAGACGGGCCGGGCCAACCGCGCCGGGGGCAAGGGCTGCGAACTCATTCCAGGTGGAATTCAACGCTTCCCACATTTCCCGGGTGACCGCCGTCCGCACCGAGCGTGCATTATTGCGGGCGATTTCGATGCACGACATAACCGAGGACGAATTTTCGCGGTCAAATAACAAATAGTTGCGGGCGGCGTCGGCCGTGAGCGGAAAGCCGCGCGCTTCGAACCCCTTCAGGCAGCCGGCGGCCTGCAGCACCGATTGCCAGTCGCCGCGATGGCCCCCGCCGCTATCGGGGGTGAGCGCGCTACGGTAGCCGACCTCGGTCAACCGGGCGACGTTTTCGGCACGCTCCATATATCGCGACATCCAGAACAGGCTGGCGGCGGTGCGTCCGAGCATGTCAGTCCTCCAGCACCCAGGTATCCTTGGTGCCGCCCCCCTGGCTGGAATTGACCACCAATGACCCTTTTTTCAGCGCCACCCGGGTAAGGCCGCCCGGTGTGACCCGGATGCGGTCGCCGACCAGCACGAAGGGGCGCAGATCGACATGGCGGGGACCGATGCCAAGCCCGGTGCCACTGGCGACAAAGGCCGGGCAGGTTGACAGCGCAAGGGTGGGCTGGGCGATGTAATTGCCCGGATTGGCGGCAATGCGGGCGGCAAAGCGGCGGAGTTCCATTTTGCTGGCGTGCGGGCCGATCAACATGCCGTAGCCGCCCGAACCATGAACTTCCTTGACCACCAGATCCTGCAAATTGGCCAGCACCTGGGCGCATTCTTCCGGGACCGCGCAGCGCATGGTCGGCACATTGTTCAGAATCGGCTTTTCGCCAGTGTAGAACTGGATAATTTCCGGGACATACGCATAAATTGCTTTGTCGTCGGCAATCCCGGTGCCGGGCGCATTCACCAAAGTCACCTTGCCGGCGCGATAAAGGTCGAACAGGCCGGGCACCCCGAGCATGGAATCGGGGTTGAAATTCAGCGGGTCGATGAAGGCGTCATCGATCCGGCGATACAGCACATGCACCCGCTCCCGACCGCGAATGGTGCGCATGTAAAGCGCACCGTCCTCGATCATCAGATCGCTGCCGGTCACCAGTTCGACGCCCATCTGGTCGGCGAGGAAGGCGTGCTCGAAATAGGCCGAATTGAAGGTGCCCGGGGTGAGCACGGCAAGCGTCGGGGCGCCATCGCAATCGGCCGGCGCCACGCTTTCAAGCGTCTGGCGCAACATGTCGGGGTATTGCTCGATCGGCGCCACCAGGTGGCCGGCAAATAGTTCCGGAAACAGCCGCATCATCGCCCCGCGGTTTTCCAGCATATAGGACACGCCGGAGGGGGTCCGGAGATTGTCTTCCAGCACAAAAAACCCACCATCACCGGTGCGCACGATATCGGTGCCAATAATATGGGCATAGATATTGCGTGGCGGGTCAAAACCCATCATTTCCGGCAGAAAGGCAGCGTTGCCGGCAATCATTTCGGCCGGCACGACGCCGGCGCGGATGATCTCCTGCTGGTGATAAATGTCATACAAAAACGCGTTCAGCGCCCGCACCCGCTGCTGGATGCCGCGTTCCAGGAAGCGCCATTCGGCCGCCGCCAGCACCCGCGGGATCATGTCGAACGGGATCAGCCGCTCACTCGCCGCCGCATCGCCATAGACGGCGAAGGTGATGCCGAGCCGGCGAAACATCGTATCGGCTTCCTGCTGTTTTTGCCGAATGTCCGAGCCGTTTTGCGCCGCCAGCCAAGCTGCCAGCGCGCGATAAGGCGCACGCGGTTTGCCATCGGCGTCGAGCATTTCATCAAACGCGTTTGCCGACGCTCCGACCGCATACGCCTCTTTTCTAAGCATCTGTGGCCTTTCCTATAGCCTGTCTGCGTGACCAAACTCCGACGTAGGAAGCAACGATCGCGCCGACACTACCCGGCCGCCGCAGCCCGCTCCGCCGAGGCCAGATCGATCAATCGGCTCCACTGGGCGCTCGAATACAGTTGGGCATAGATCGGGCCGAGCCAGCCGCGCCGGCGCCATTCCAGGAACGTCGCGTCGCTGACCCCGTCAAGGCGGTCAGTGCGCATGAGCTGGAAGCCGCGAATATGTAAATCCCCACCGCCGGTGAAGGTGACATGGGCCTCCTCGTCCTCAAGCAGGCCCTCGGCGGCCAAGGCACGCGCCATCGCCGCGGCGGAGGCGATGTTGTCGCGGACCGTCGTGCACAGCCCGATTGCGTCATTCAGCAATTGGGTCGGCTTGGCGTCCTCGAACAAGCGCTCGCCGACGCTGGTGCCCAGGCATGGCGCCGTGGCCTCCATCCCGATGAAGGTCGATCCACTTGCCGGGTCATCGATCAGCACGAAGGGAAAGCAGCGGACATAGGCGGGGATATAGGTATCAGCCCGCCATTTATTGTCCTGATCCACAAACAGATTGCCGCGCCCGTCTAGCCCCACGAGTGCCACCGGAACCGGGTTGGGGCCGGTGGTGTACAAAATCGGATAGCTGCGGGCTGCCGCGTCGAATTCACCGAGGCCGATCGGGACGGTCTGGGTCTTGGCTGCAAAGCCGTGGCCGTGGTCCTGATCCAGGCGCAATTCAGGCACCTCGGCTGGGTTCACACCAGTAACGTTGGTGAAAAACAGGGGCATTTGCGGCGCATCGGTAACTTGCGCGCCGGCTGGGGTGGATCCGTTGGTCTGCGACATCGCTCTACGCCTCTGCTAAAATTATATCTTCCTCTACCCTGCCAACTGCCTGGCGAACAACTCCAAAGCGCCGATCGCAAAGTGGCGCATATTGGCTTCACGATCGGGGCTGGCGGTTTCAAGAATAATCGCGGCCTCGACATCGGGGCCGACCACCGCAAAAACCCCGTGCCCGGCGCCATAGCCATAGCTGGTCCCGGTCGGGCCGGTGGCGCCAATTTCGGCAATCGCCCAGTCGGTGTTGAGCCGTTCGCGCATCGCGCGGGCCAAAAGCAGCGCCAGAGCCTCGGTGCCCGGCGGCACCGCGGCCATTTCATCATCGGTGAGGCCAAGCAGTTCACGCCGGGCGCGGCGGGTATAGACCACGGTGCCGCCCATGTAATAGGCAGATGCCCCGGGGACAGCCAGCAAAGCCGCGGAAATCAGCCCGCCGGCGGAGCTTTCGGCCACGCCCACAGTATCGCGGCGGGCTTTCAGACGCTCAGCAACCTGGCGGGCGATCGGCAAAACAGTTTCCATGAGTTTCTCCATCCCAAAGTTCGGTGGGTTTGTGTCCCTGGATGCTATGGTAGAACCAGACGAGCCTCAACCAATGATCTCGCGGAAAAAACCGTGGGGCGATGAATTCGGTGCTGCGGACCAAGTGGCGAATGTTTTCGGCGCCCGGGATGCGTTTGCCAAGCTGGTGATGCTATTGGCCAATCATATCGGTCACGCAGGGGTTTTGCGGGAGGCGATTTTGGCAGCGACCAACTCGCCCGCCCAGCCGACGATCCGGGATGCGTTGCCAGACCAGGTATAGTCGCGATGGACAAGCCCGGCGCGGGCCGCCGTGCCGAGGCGGCGACGCAGCGCGGCATCGCGGATCAGGCGTTGAATCGCGGTCCAGCGCTGGTCGGGCGCCGCGGGATCGAACAACAAAGCCGTTTGGTCGTGGGTTAAAATTTCGCGGATATTGGGCTGATCGGGGGCGACGATGGCGCAACCTGCCGCCATGTAATCGAAAATTTTCAACGGCGAGGCGTAGGGCGTGACCCCGGGCTGGAGCGCGATATCGAATTCCATCACCCGGCCGGCGACCTGATCCTGCGGCACCAGCCCGGAAAACCGCACCCGATGGGCAATGCCGAGTGTGCGAGCCTGATCTTCCAACTGGGCACGCACCGGGCCATCGCCGACGATGGCAAGCGATACGTTTTGGCTCTCCGCGTCTTCGGCCAGAGCGGCGATGACCATGTCCAGGCCATGCCAGTCCCGCACGAAACCGACAAAGCCCAGCACGATCGGCACCTGTCCGTCGCCATGCGAAAAGCGGGGAGGGAAACGGTCCAATACGATCCCGTTCGCCACCACCCGGATGCGGTCCGCTGGCACGCCGCAGCCGATCATGATGTCGCCCAAAACCTGGGTCACCGGCAGGGCGCGGGTCGCGGATCGCCAACTGAAGTTTTCCACCGCGCGCGCCAGGCGACGCAGCTTCAGGCCAGCGAATTTGGCGCGTTCATCCGCCAAAGGCGAATTCACTTCCATAAACAACGGCAGCTTAAACCAGCGCGCCAGCAGGGAACCGGCGAGAAAATAGAGATTGTAACGCTCATAGATAAAATCAGGCCGAAACGCGCGACAGGCGCGCCACAAGCGCAAGGTGGCAGGCAGGTTATAGGCCAGTTCCGCCAGTTCTTGCGCAAAGCCGGGCAGAAAGCGGCGGATGGTGGCGACGAGACTGCTCTCGCCGCCGAATTCCGATTTCTGGTAGACCCCCGGACCTACCACCATCACGTCGTGGCCCGCGGCACGAAAGGCGTGGATCAGTTCCTCGACATGCACACTTTGCCCGTCGCGGGACTGGATCCGATGGCTGTACAGGATGCGCATACGACAAACTCGTCCGGGTGATCAGGCCCGCGGACGGACGGCGTTGGATTGTTTGACCGCATCCACCATGCGCCCAAGAATCTGATCGATAATTCGCCCGGAGGTGGCAAAATTGAAGCGCACGAATTTCGCACCGGTCGGATCGAATGCTTCCCCCGCGCTGAACGCGATTTTGGCGCGATCATGGAAGAAATCGAACGCGCTGCCGGCGAGCGGCAATTGCGAGCAATCGAGCCAGCCGAGATAGGTGCCTTCCGGCGCGCGGGCACGGATTTGCGGCATTTCTGACGCGATAGTGGCGAACACCTTGTCGCGCATGGCCTGGAGATGGGTAACGACGTCGTCCAACCAGGGCTGGCCGTCATTCCAGGCGGCAACCGTTGCATCAATGCCGAGAATGCCGGGCGAGCCCAGCACCCGCTTCGGGACGCGCTTGTGGAAACGTTCACGCAAGGCGGCACTGCCAAAATACATCACCCCGCAGCGCAGCCCGGGGATGTTGAAGCTTTTGGTCGGCGAGTTGATGGTGATGGTGCGGGCCGCGATCTCGGGGCTAATTGTTGCAATCGGGATATGGACCGCGTCGCCATAAATCAAATCGGCATGGATTTCGTCGGAAAGAATAATCAGATCGTTTTCGATCGCGGCGCGACCGATCGCTTCCAGCTCGTCTCGGCCGAACACCCGGCCGGTCGGGTTTTGCGGGTTGCATAGCAGAATCATTTTGGTGCGCGGCGCGGCGGCGTGGCGCGCGAGCTCGGCTGCGTCCATCACGTGGCGCTGGCCGTCATCGCGCATCATCAGGGGCACCAGCACGCGGTCGGTGCTGTGAATCGCCTCGTGGAATGGCGGGTAGGCAGGTAATTGCAGGATCACACCGTCGCCGGGATCGGACATCGCCAGGATCGCCGAGAAAGTGCCCTGCACCAGATCGGCTAGCGGCTGGACCAGGCTCGTATCGATGTCCCAGTTGAAGCGGTCTTTCATGCGGGACTGAAACGCGGTTGCCAGATAGGCATCGCCACCGCCGCCTGGACGGTCGGGGTAGCCATAATCCTGGTCGGCGATGCTGCGTTCGAGAGTACGGCGGATCGGGTGGGCAATCGCGAAATCCATTTCGGCCACCCAGGCCGGCAGCACGTCGCGGCCATACTTGGTCCATTTGACGTTCTGGCGGCTGCGCAGCAGATCGATTGGCAGGTCAAAGCTATTGGCGGTCATTCAACAATCCTTCGGTCGCGCGCGGCGCGGATGGCGGTTTTCGTCCTGCCGGATAGAGCACTTAAAAGCCGCGCCCTTCAACCCCGTGCGCGCGCTTTGCGACTGCCGACGAAGGCCGCTAGAAAGCTGGCTATGGCATTGGCCATTTTGGCGCGGGACAGGGGACGATCTGATGGCGCAACCAGCGACCGTTCGACAATGCGCAATTCTGGCCGGAGGGCTTGCCACAAGGCTCGGCGCGATTTCCGCCGGAACCCCCAAGCCCGCTTTGCCGATTGGTGGCCGGCCATTTCTGGCATGGCAGATGCAGGAAATCTCCCGCTTCGGGGTGGATGAAATCCTGTTCCTGTGCGGGCATCTGTCGGACCGGCTGCGTGAAATTGTTGAAACCATCGCCGCCGACCTGCCGCGCAAGCTGGCGATCCGCTTCTCCGAGGAACCGTTTCGCGCCGGCACTGGCGGGGCGTTGTTCCA
>JACMOQ010000659.1 GCA_014377905.1 Acetobacteraceae bacterium
CTGCCCAGCGTCTGGCGGCGCAGCTCCAGGTTCCCAGCCATAACGCCCAGCACGCGATCGCCTAAACCCTTGACGCCGCCGGAACCGCTCGCTTTGCTCCGGTGGCGCTCTCGATCGTTGATTAGTATCGCAGGCTTTGGGCGATCGAGCATCGTTACGCCGCCTTCAGCACGACCGCGGCGTCGGCTGCGAACTGCAACTGCACCGCCGCTCCGGGGGTGAATGACGCATTAGGTGCTGCCACCGCGCGCAGCAATTGCCCCGCCGCGAGCACGTCGCATCGTAAGGTTGCACCAAGGAAACTCGCGTCCTGCAGGATACCAGTTAACGCATTTACCCCTGCCGGGGCCGGGGCATCGGCGGGGGTGACGGCGATGCTTTCGGGCCGCAGGGCAACAGTCGCCGGTTGTCCAGCCTGGGTGCCGCCGGGAAAAGCGCACATGATACCAATGCCACCGACCAGCCGCACCATCCCGGTGCCGCCCGCAGCCACTTGGGCCTCGGCGGTGCCGGCGAGAAGGTTGGCGGCGCCGATAAAGCTCGCCACAAAATCATTGGCCGGGGAGAAGTAGATAGCGCGCGGGGCAGCGAGCTGGACAATCCGGCCCCGATCCATCACCGCAATCTGATCAGACATCGCCAGCGCTTCCGACTGGTCATGGGTGACATAAACGGTGGTGATGCCGATCTGCTGCTGCAGGCGGCGCAATTCAATTCGCATGTCCTCCCGCAGGCTGGCATCGAGGTTCGAAAGTGGTTCGTCGAGAAGCAGCAATTTGGGCTGGTGGACGATCGCACGCGCCAGCGCCACGCGCTGCTGCTGGCCGCCGGACAGGCGGGTGGCCGGGCGAGGGCCATAGCCGGACAGGCCCACGGTGGATAATGCCTGATCAACCATCCGGGCAATTTCCTCACGCCCATAGCTTCGGTCCCGCGAAACCCGCAGCGGGAACGCAATATTCTCGAACACCGTCATATGCGGCCAGATCGCGTAGGACTGGAAGACCATGCCGATGCCGCGCAGATGCACCGGGACCATGGCGCCGGACGCACCGTCGAACAGCACGCGGTCATCAAGCCCGATGAAGCCGCCATCCGGGCGCTCCAGGCCGGCAAGACATCGCAAAGTGGTGGTCTTGCCGCAGCCGGACGGGCCGAGCAAGGTGAAGAAAGTGCCGGCCGGCAGGTTGAAACTGGCGTCCCGCACCCCGCCGGCCATGGCATCGAAATTATTGGCGAAAACCCGGGTAAGGCCAGTGACGGTCAACATGGATCAATTCCCGTAAATGTCGGTGCCGCCGCGGCGGGACTGGAAGAAGAACAGGAAGGCGACGCCGGTCATCAGCACCGTCCATAGCAGTCCGAACGCAGCAAGCTCCCCACCCTGCCCGTTCACCCAAAGGTCGAACACCGCCACCGCGGCGACCTGCGATCCCGGGCTTGCCAGCAGCACCGCGATCGCCAGTTCCTTGTTGGCGATCAGGAAAATGAACAGCCAGCCGGCCACCATCGCCGGCGTCAGCAACGGTGCAACGATGCGCCGCAACACGGTCAGATAACCCGCGCCTGACACCCCGGCCGCCTCCTCCAGCTCGATATGCAATTGCAGCACGCCCGCATAAACGTAGCGCATCCCGAACGGCATGAACCGGATGACATAGGCGATGCCGATGATCCACAACGTGCCGTAAATCGGCAAAGGCACGCGCAGATAGACCTCCATCACCGCCACGCCGAGCACGATGCCAGGGAAAACCAAGGACAGCATGGCCAGTTGGTCGAGGGTTCGCCCGCCAGGCCCACGCCGCGCCGCAATCCAGCCGGCGAAAGCGGCCAGCAGCATGATGACGCTCGCGGCGCCTGCTGCAATGATCATGCTGTTGACTGCCAGTTCCAGATAGTTTGGCGCGTCTATCACCGCGCGATAATTATCCGCGGTGAGCGATTTCAGCCCGGCCAGACTGAAGCCCCGCGAATAAGGTTGCAGCGACAGCCACAGCAAGGCCAGCAACGGCAGCACCAGAACCACCAGGAAGTTCAGCAGGATCAGCCCGCCCGCAATCCAGCGCCAGGCGCCGAGGTCGAACGGGCGCGGACGATAGCCCTTGCCCGTAACGGACTGGTATTTTTCGGCATTCGCGGAAAGTCGGCTGTAGAAATGCAGCAACACCGATACCAGCACCACCATCACCACCGCGAAGGCCGACGCATAGCCCAGATTGGGCGGCATCCTGGTCATGCTGTCATAAACTGCGGTGGTCAGCACGTAGATGCGGCTCGGGATGCCGACCAGCGCCGGCACTTCGAATGCGCCGATGGCGCGGATGAACACAAACAGCGCCAGCGCCAAAATGGCCGGCATGGCGAGTCGGATGGAAATCCGCCACACCGTTTGCAGCACAGTGGCGCCGGAGGTGCGCGCGGCTTCCTCCATGTCGGCATTGGCGGCGCGGAAGGTGGAGCCCAGCAGCAGAAACACCAGCGGCGACCACAGAAAACCCTCGATCAGGATCATCCCCCCCATCGACTGCACCTGGACCAGATTGCCGCCGCCGCCGAGCATCCGATAAAAATCATTGAACGGCCCGACCGGCCCCAACAGGAACAGCCACGCCACCACATGCAGCACATAGGGCGTGCCGAGCGAAATCACCGTCGCCACCCAGGCCAGCCACCGCAGCGGGGCGTTGGTGCGCTCCACCAGCCAGGCCATCACGCCGCCGATCAGCAGCGACAAAAGTGTGCTGCCACCGGCAAACACGATGCTGTTGGCCATCGTTTCGACCCCGCGATGGGCAGTGAACAGGTCGCGAAAATGCGAGAGCGTCCAAAGGGAGGTGCCACTGGCGCTGAGCACGCTGCCCTGCACCAGCATCACCAGCGGCGGCAGCATCAACACCGCGAGAATTGCACCGACAATCAGCGAGGTCAGCAGCCGTGGGTCCAGGAGCCGCCGCATAGACGTCGCCCCCCTAACGAAACATCTTTTGGTAAATCGCGGTCCACTCATCGATCCCGGCGCGCGCCATATCTGGGGTGACAGTGCGGGCCTCAAACTTGCCTTGCAGCGGCTTCAGTTCCGCGATGGTTGCCTGCACGTTGGGATGCGCCGGCAGATAGTAGGCCTTGGCAACCTCCCGCTGTCCCTCCACGGACAACACGTATTCGACGAACAATTTGGCCGCATTGGGATGCGGTGCGCCCTTGACGATGCTCAGCAGATTGGCGGTCGCCACCAGCGGCTCAGTGCGCGCCCAGGCAATCGGTGCGGCCTTCTCGCCGCTGATCGCGACATGGTGGTTGAAGATCATCAGCCCGA
>JACMOQ010000660.1 GCA_014377905.1 Acetobacteraceae bacterium
CATCAGCCACGCCGCCAATCCAGGCCAGCACCGCGCCGTGCGGGCGGGTTTTGCGCAACTCCGAAACAACATTGGTGTCGAGCAGATACACGCGAACTTAGTCCAACGCCTCCGGCAGACGGCGCCGCACTCCGCCGCGTGCTGGCAGATCGAGATCGCCATACGGGCTGGGGGCGAGCAAAAGTTCTTTCAGGCTTGGCCGTGCGACGCGCTGCAACCGCTCCCATTCCAGGACCGGCACCAGCACGGCCGCATTGGCGCCGCGTTTGGTAACAAGCTGTGGTCCTTCGGCGATGCAAGTATCGAGGAACTCGCTGAAGCGGGCTTTGGCATCCTGCACTGACCAGGCATTCATGACATCGGACCTCAACTGACTGGTTATTGAACTAGTCAGTTGAGGTGCAAATGTCAAGAAGTTCACATGCCCTTATTCGGGCAGATCAGGAACTTCTCCCCGGTTGCGCGCCGATTATAAGCGGTGATGTTGGCCAGTTGCAGGGTATCGGCGAGCGACAATTCGCCGGTGTAGTGGCTGGCGAAGGTGGTTTTCAGACCGGCAACCACGCGCGCATACATCTTGGCGACCTCGGCCTGTCCGACTTTCGCCAGATATGGCATCAGCAGCCAGCCGCCGATCCCCCAGGCCATGCCGAAACCACGGCCGAACTCGGTCGCCGCAGTATTCAGGCCGCCATAAATATAAACCTGCTTATGGGTTGTCGAACCATAGCGGCTATAGGTTTTGGCAGTCGCATTGGCCGCCGCTTCCATGCCGGTCAGGATTTGCCCCGTAAGTTTGCCGCCGCCGATTGCGTCAAAGGCAAGCGTCGCACCGGTGGCGATTAGCGCCTTGATCAGATCATCCATGAAGCTTGGCAGGCTGGAATTGC
The DNA here is from genome assembly GCA_014377905.1 of Acetobacteraceae bacterium. Classification (GTDB taxonomy): domain Bacteria; phylum Pseudomonadota; class Alphaproteobacteria; order Acetobacterales; family Acetobacteraceae; genus CAITOL01. The sequence goes on from JACMOQ010000660.1 coordinate 891, forward strand.
AGACATGGACGGCGCCAATGCCGCGCAGCAGGGCTTCCTGGTCGGCACTCCGCACGATGTTCACCAGGGCGACATTGTCTTCAAGGCAAATCTTGTTGAGCATCTGGCCAAGGTTCGATGCCGCCGCTGTATGCACCAGCGCGGTATGGCCTTCGCGCCGCATGGTGCCGACCATGCCAAGCGCGGTCAGCGGGTTGACGAAGCAGGGCGCACCTTCGGCCGCGGTGGTGCCGTCCGGCAGCACCAGGCATTGCGCGGCCGGCATCACCCGGTATTGCGCATACATCGCACCACCGAACACTGCGACCATCTTGCCGAGCAAAGCCTGGGCGTTGGCGCCGGCGGCGACCACGGTGCCGGCGCCTTCATTGCCGACCGGCATGCTTTCACCCACCCGTCCCGCCATCGCCCGCATCAGGGCCGGCGGGATTGCAGCGGTCAGCATTGGGCTTTTGGCGGTTCCGGCAACAATCGCGGTGCCCATATCGGCAGCCCCGAGCAGCAGCCCGAGATCGGACGGGTTGATCGGCGATCCCTCGATACGGATCACCACCTCGTCGGCGCCAGGCGTGGCTGTTGCAACCTCGGCCAGGGAAAGTTCGAGCGTGCCGGTCGATGTCACCAGCGAACGCAGTTGCAGGCCGGTCGGGTTGTTATGCAAAGCCATGGTAACTCCTGTGCTTTTCGGATTTTTTCCGATATAGCCCGAATCGGGTAAGCGTTACAGCCTGTTGTGGCGGTTGCCAGCCGAGAGCTGAAACACGGAAAAATGTCCCGATTCGAGAAATTCGCCTTGCAGTGCGCCGTCGCAGCCGGTTGCCTGGTGCCGATTGGCGCGGGGGCGGGCGGCGTCCTGCTCGGACCCAGCTTGATCGGCGCAGCGGCGGGAGCGCCCGATTTCGACAGCCATTTCCGCTATCTTTCCGGGCTGCTGTTGGCGATCGGGTTGGGCTTTGCGTCCACGATCCCCCGCATTGAAGCGCACAGCCGCCGCTTCGGGCTGCTCACCATTATCGTCGTCGCGGGCGGCCTCGGGAGGTTGGTATCGGTGGCCGTGCTCGGTAGCCCGTCATCGGCAAGGATGGCGGCCCTGACGGTGGGAATGCTGGTTTCCCCCGCGCTC
>JACMOQ010000086.1 GCA_014377905.1 Acetobacteraceae bacterium
CCGAGGCACTCGCCGCAGCCCACGATGAAGCGCGGATTAATGGTCTCACGCCTGATGATGTCGATACCGAAATCCGGGCGTGCCATTGCAATCTTGTCGCCGGCTGCGTTCCTGACGGCTGGAGGGTTGTCCTAAGCGTCGGCCACCTCGGCCGGAAAGCGAAACCGCACATTTTCGGCGACGCCCGCCAAGGTCGAGACCTCAACCGGTCCGAACGCCCGCAGCCCTTCAATCACCCCTTGCACCAGCATTTCCGGCGCCGAGGCCCCAGCGGTCAGCCCGACTGTGCCAATGCCGGTGAACCAGTCTGCCTGCAACGCCGACGCATCATCGATCAGATAAGCGGGCTTGCCGACCTCATCGCCGATTTCCTTGAGCCGGTTGGAATTGGACGAATTGCGGCTGCCGACCACCAGGATCAGATCAACCACCTCGGCCAGATCGCGCACCGATTGCTGGCGGTTTTGCGTTGCATAGCAAATGTCGCGCACATCCGGCCCAACGATGGCTGGGAAGCGCGCTTTCAACGCCGCGATAATGTGGCGTGTATCGTCCACCGACAGCGTGGTCTGGGTGATATAGGCGAGCCTGTCCGGGGTGCCGGGGTTCAGCGTCGCAACTTCGTCGACGGTTTGCACCAGATGCACCACGCCGTCGATTTGGCCGATGGTGCCTTCAACCTCGGCATGGTGGGCATGGCCGACCAGCACGATCTCGCGGCCGGCGGCGGCATAGCGGCGGCCTTCATTATGGACCTTCGCAACCAGCGGGCAGGTCGCGTCAATTACCGGCAAGCCGCGGTCGCGCGCCACTTCTTCAACCTTGCGGGCCACGCCATGGGCGCTGAATACGGTCATCGCGCCGGGCGGGATTTCGTCGAGTTCATCAACGAACACAGCGCCACGGGTGCGCAAATCTTCCACCACATGGCGATTATGGACGATTTCGTGGCGGACATAGATTGGCGGGCCGAATTTCTTCAGCGCGCGCTCAACAATCTCAATGGCGCGTTCCACCCCGGCGCAAAAGCCGCGCGGCTGCGCCAGAACTACTTTCAACATGCAACACCCCTGCAAAGCCCCACCCCGCATATGGCACGATTTGTCGGACGGGAGTAGGGATGCCAGATGGCCCGAACGCGCGTGGATCAATTACTGGTGGATCGGGGCTTGGTGGAAAGCCTGACGCGGGCGCAGGCCCTGGTGGTCGCCGGCAAGGTTTTTTCCGCCACCCGCCGGGTCGATAAGCCCGGCCAGGCGGTGCCGTTGGACTATCCGCTCGACGTGCGGGGCCAGGAGCACCCGTTTGTATCGCGCGGCGGGATCAAGCTCAGCCATGCCCTGGCGGAATTCGGGCTGGACCCGGCCGGGCTGATCGGCCTGGACATAGGGGCATCGACCGGCGGCTTCACCGATGTGCTGCTGATCCATGGCGCCATTAAGGTTTATGCCGTCGATGTCGGGCATGGCCAGTTGGCCTGGAAGCTGCGGTCCGATCCGCGCGTGGTGGTGATGGAGAAAACCAACGCCCGCCATCTCACCGCGGACCAGGTGCCAGACCCGATCGGTGCGCTGGTGTGCGACGCGAGCTTCATTGGCCTGCAAACCCTGTTGCCCGCAGCTTTGGCATTATGCGCGCCCGGCGCCTGGGCCGCGGTGCTGATCAAGCCGCAGTTCGAGGCCGGGCCCGGGCAGGTCGGTGCCAAGGGCGTGGTGCGCGATCCGGCGGTGCATGACGAGGTGTGTGCCCGCATCGGCGCGTGGTGGGCGACATTGCCGGGCTGGACCGTGCTGGGGATTTCGCCCAGCCCGATCACCGGGCCGGAAGGCAACCGCGAATTCCTGCTGGCTGCCCGCCTAGAGCATCATCCGATCGGCTTGCCTATTCGATCGGATAAAGATGATCGTGAAAACAAGAGGCTAGATCGTGTCCGCTGAATCAGCACGGACGGATCACGCGCTAGCATGATAACGCTGTTTGGGATTATCGCGCCGGTGTTCGCCCTGATCGGGCTGGGTGCGGCGGCAATGCGGCTGAAGCTGCTCGAACTGCCGGCGATCAAGGGGATGAACGATTTCGTCTTCTATCTGGCGATGCCGTGCCTGCTGTTTCGTTCAGTTGCCGATGCCCCGCCGTTGCGGCTGGTCGATGTCGCGGGATCGTTCATCGTCGGCGCGGTGCTGCTGTTTGCGCTGGCCGTGGTGATCGCCCGGAAATTCCTTGGCGCGCGGCTCGCGGCCGCGTCGGTGTTCGGGTTGAACTGTGTGTTCGGCAATACCGTCATGCTCGGCATTCCGATCATCGATGCCGCCTACGGGCCGGCCGGGGTTGCCAATCTGCTGGCGATCGTTGCCTTCCATTCCGGCCTGCTGCTGCCTTTGGCGACGGTGTTGATCGAAGCCGATGCCGCCGATGGGCGCGGGCCATGGCAGGTGATCCGCGCCACGCTGCCCGGCCTGCTGCGCAACCCGGTGGTGATGACCATCCTGTTGGCGTTTGCCTGGCGCGCCACCGGGCTTGGCTTCGTTGCCCCAGTGGCCCGGTTTCTGACCCTGCTTGGCGCGGCCGGGCCGCCCTTGGCGCTGTTTTGCCTGGGGGCGACGCTGCCCAGGCTGAATTCCTGGGCCGATATGAAAGACGTCGCGC
>JACMOQ010000661.1 GCA_014377905.1 Acetobacteraceae bacterium
AGGCCTCGATCGCGCGGGCGGCCGAGGCGGTCGGTCCCGGCCTGCGACTGATCATTGATGCCACCGGCTTTCTGCACAATGACCGGTTCAAGCCCGAAAAAAGCCTGCGCCAGCTCGACCCCGCACATCTCGCGTACAGCTTCGCAGTCAACGCGACCGGGCCTGCGCTGGTAATGAAGCACTTCCTGCCCTTGCTCGCGGCTGATGAGCGGGCTGTGTTCGCCACCCTTTCCGCCCGTGTGGGCAGCATTTCCGACAATCACCTCGGCGGCTGGTATTCCTATCGCGCGGCAAAGGCGGCGCTTAACCAGTTGATGCGGACAGCCGCGATCGAACTGGCGCGCACCCGGAAACACGCGATTTGCGTGGCGTTGCATCCGGGCACGGTGGAAACTGACCTGTCACGCCCCTTTGCCAAAGCGGGCCTCGATCTGCAAACCCCGGCCCAATCGGCGCAGCGTCTGCTGGCGGTGATCGACGGGCTGACACCGGCGCAAACCGGGTTGCTGTTCGATCACATGGGAAAGCAAATCCCATTCTAGCCCCCGGCGCGGATCAGCCTTTTGCCGGCGGCTTGCCCGGTCGCGCCGCGCGGCAGCGGTCGGAGCAGTACTTCACCTCAGCCCACACCTTCGCCCATTTCTTGCGCCAGGCAAACGGCCGACCGCAGCTGGCGCAAATCTTCTCGGGCAGGTTAGGTTTGTGGTGCATAAACGAGGCTCCAACATGAAAATTTTGCGGGTGATTTTGGGTGACCAGCTGAGCCACGATATAGCGACGCTCGACGATTGCGACAGGACCCGCGACATTGTTCTGATGATGGAGGTCGCCGACGAAACCACTTATGTCCGGCACCACAAGCAGAAAATCGCCCTGATCCTGTCGGCGATGCGCCATTTTGCCGCCGAACTTGTGGCCGGCGGATACCAGGTTGACTATGTCCGCCTCGACGATGCCGCCAACTCGGGCAGCTTCACCGGCGAGGTCACCCGCGCCGTCGCCCGCCACCGCCCGGACCGCATCGTTTTAACCAACCCCAGCGAATATCGCGTGCTCACCATGGCACAAGGCTGGGCAAAAACCTGCGCGCTCCCGGTCGAACTGCGCGAAGACAATCGTTTTTTTTGCTCGCAGGCCCGGTTCGCGCGCTGGGCGGATGGCCGCAAAACTTTTCGAATGGAGTTTTTCTACCGCGAAATGCGGCGAGAAAGCGAGATGCTGATGGATGGCGCCAAGCCGGCCGGCGGGGATTGGAATTTCGACTCAGAAAACCGCAAACGCCTGCCCACCGGCAAACGCCTTCCCAAACGGCACCGCTTTGCGCCCGATGCACTTACCGCCGAAGTATTGGAACTCGTCGCCACCCGATTTGCCGACCATTTTGGCGATCTCGACAATTTCGGCTGGCCAGTGACGCGGAAGGACGCTTTGACCGCGCTCACCCATTTCATTTCCGAATGTCTGCCTTCCTTTGGCGATTATCAGGACGCGATGAAGTCTGGCGCGCCGTTTATGTATCATGCCCTGCTGTCACCGGCGCTCAATATCGGCCTGCTGACCGCGCGGGAGCTGTGTGATGCGGCAATTGCAGCGTGGAAGTCCGGACACGCGCCGCTTAATGCAGTTGAGGGGTTTGTTCGTCAGATCCTGGGCTGGCGCGAATTCGTCCGCGGCATTTACTGGTACCGGATGCCAGACTACGCCGCCACCAACGCCCTGGCGGCGCAACGCGATCTGCCATCGTTTTATTGGTCGGGTGAAACTGAAATGAATTGCCTGGCGCAAGCGGTGGCCGACACCCGTGCCAACGCCTACGCCCACCATATCCAGCGCCTGATGGTGACTGGAAATTTTGCCCTGCTCGCTGGAATAGCCCCGGCCCAGGTAGAAGACTGGTATCTCGCGGTTTACGCCGATGCGTATGAATGGGTGGAACTGCCCAACACCCACGGCATGGCGCTGTTCGCTGATGGCGGGTTACTGGCCCCCAAACCCTACGCGGCATCGGGCGCTTATATCGATCGGATGTCGGATTATTGCGCGGGCTGCCACTATGATCCAAAGATCAAGCTCGGTCCGGGAGCCTGCCCGTTCAACCCGCTTTACTGGCATTTTCTGATCGAAAATCGAGCGACCCTCGTCGGCAACCCACGCATGGCGCTGCCCTATCGCAGTTTGGCAGCGATGGCGCCCGACCGGGTCGCACAAATCACCGCCGAGGCAACCGCGATCCTCGATGGCTTGGCGAACTAAACCCGGCCGAACACTGTCACCACGCGGAAACGGTGATTGGTTGATTTCACCATTCCGATCACCCCTTCC
>JACMOQ010000662.1 GCA_014377905.1 Acetobacteraceae bacterium
CGCAGCAGTACCACGCGGTCGAGTTTACGGAGGTCCATCTCGGTCAGGGCCGCGGGTTCGCGGGCCAAGGCGCGGACGTAGCCGAGGGCTTCGAAATGGTCGATTGCTTCGAGGTGATCCTTGAGCGGCTTGCCGGCGATGGTGATGCCGTGTTCGATGACCATGGTGGTTTCGACGGCGATGAGGGTGTTTCCCTCAATCGCGTTCGATGTGTAGGTGAGTTCGAGGTCTTGCGAATGGTCGAAATTGGTGGTGCCGCCGGGCGCGCGTTGGCGGTGGTGGTCGAGTTCGGCTTTCTTTGCGGCGATGGCGGCAAGCAGGGTTTTCATTGCGGGTTCCTGGCGCTGTTATGCGGCAGAATCGGTGGGCGGGGAAGCTGAATTTGGCGACGTGGCGTGGCATGAGGGGGAATGGGGTTACGAGACGATTTGGGGCTGGGCCGGGTTCGTCGCACTGCCCTGGATCGCCACGCAAGGGCTCGCGATGACCGGGTTGGGCGTTGTGGGGGGAGGTCCGCGGCATCGCGCCCTCACCCCGGCCCTCTCCCGGTGGGAGAGGGGGAGGAAGGTTTTTCTTGACATTTTGTGTCATCTTGTATAACTTTTTAGCATGAATTTTTTGTCCTCCATCCTCATTGACCTACAAGCCGTGATAGCGGCGGGGGCAGCACGCGACCGGCGTTTGACGGTGCTGCTGGTGGCGGTATGGGGGCGGGTTGCGCGGATGCGGGCGCGGCTTGAACGGTTGGTGGCGCTGTGGCGGGCGGGGAAGTTGCCAAAGGCGCGGTTGCGTCGGGCGGCGCGGGTCAGGGCGGCTCGCGTTGTGCCGCCGGTTCGGTTTCCGACTATTCCCGGCTGGTTGCGGCACCGGCTTGGGCATGATGTTTCGGCGTGTGCGAGCCAGTTGCAGCATGCGCTGACCGAGGCGGAGTGTGCGGCGTTTCTGGCGGCGGTGCCGCAGGCGGGGCGGATTTTGCGGCCATTGTTGCGGATGTTAACGCCGGATGCGGTGCCGGAATTGATACGCTTGGTGCGGCCGGCGGTGATACGGGTCGTGGCGGCTGGATTGATTCCGACTGGGGTGGGTGCGGTGATGCCGGGTTGTGAAAATTTCGAGGGTTAAGGCCGGCGTCGTTTTGTGTTCTATTTGTTACGATATCGTAATTACAATTAGAAAGATGGATTGCTTCACAAGGGTTCGCAATGACGGCATTGGCCCCGGGAGGCGCACGGCAACAAGTTGAGAAGTTTTTTTGCTTCTTTGTTTTCAAACAAAGAAGACCTTCCTTACCCTTGCACCGGCGCACCAAACCGCAATTCCTGTCGCGTGCCGCCGATTTCCACCTGCATTGGCTCACCATCGACCAGCGTCACCATCAGCTTCGGTGCGGTGTGGGCAAGCCGCACCCGCACGCAGCGCCTTTGCCAGCGCAGCAGGAATTCAAGGCTTTGCCATGTTGCCGGCAGGTTCGGCGCGATGGTCAGCGCGTTGTCGCCATTGCCGATGCCGGCGAAACCGTGCACCGCCACCTGCCACAGCCCGCCAAGGGTTGCGATATGCACCCCGCCCGCACTGCCGCCGGTGCCATCGGAAAGATCGATCGCGGCACTTTCGTGGAAATAGCGCAACGCCATTTCAACATTGCCAAGCCGGGCTGCCACCAGGGCGTGCATGACCCTGCTGAGCGAGCTGCCATGGCCGCAACGCGGTTCGTAATAGGCAAAATTCACCGCCTGCACGGCGGGCGAATAATCTTCCGGCAACAAACCCAGCAATGCCACGACATCGGCCTGTTTGGCGATTTTGGACTGCTGAATGCGGCTGCGCCCGAGCACGACATCCATCGGCACCTGGCGCGCGGCGTAGGGCGCGAGGTCGATGTCTTCCAGGCCATGAAATCCAGCGAATTGTTCGATCAGGCCGGTGGCGGGATTCATCCCGGTGACCAGGGTGTCGGCGGCGTGTTGCCATTCTGCCAGCTCGCGGTCCTCCAGGCCCAGCCGCATCGCCAGCGGTTCCCAATGCAATTTCCAAACATTGCCAAGGAGGCTCGCGATTTCCAATCCGCGCAAAATGTTCCAACGCGCCATCTGGTTGGTGAAGGCGTTGTCGTCGACGGTTTCGTGATACTCGTCCGGGCCGATCACGCCGCGGATATGGCCGCGCCCATCCGCATCCTGGGTGATGCGACTGGCCCAGAAGCGCGCGGTTTCGAGCAGGATTTCGGCGCCGGCGGCGTGCAGAAAGCCGTCATCGCCGCTGTTCCGCCAATAGTGCCACACTGCGTAGGCGACACAGGCGGTGATATGCTGCTCCTGCTTGCCGGTCAGCACCGCAACCGGCTTACCATCGGCGCCGTTGATAAAATCGGGGGTGGTTTCGACCCCGCTATCGGCGGATTCCCAGGCATACATCGCACCGCGATAGCCCATTGCGGCGGCTTTGGCGCGCGCGCCGGATATAGTGCGGTAGCGATACATTATCAGACTGCGCGCCGCATCCGGCCAGGCGGCGACATAGAATGGCAGGGCGTAGATTTCGGTGTCCCAAAAGACATGGCCGAGATAGCTATCCCCGGTCAGGCCGCGTGCACCGATAGAAACATGGTCGTCCAACGGGTTGGCGGCGCTGATCAGATGGTACATGGCAAAGCGCAAGGCCTGCTGGGCGACAGGATCGCCTTCGATACGGATGTCGGCGGCCTCCCACCGGTCTGCCCAGGCGGCATTATGTGCGGCGAGGATGTCCTGCCAGCCCCGCCCCTGTGCCACGGCCAGTGCGGCCTGCGCGGCAGGGCCCGGATCGTCCTGGCGCCGGTCACTGCGCGCGACCGCGGCCAGACGCCAGAGAAATATGTCCTGCGTCGGGCCGCCGGTGCAAGTCCATTCCCATTGCAGATGGTCCTGATACGATGGCGCAACTATTGCATCAGCCACTGTCAGGCCGGCGGCTCCTGCCATCGCCAGACGCTTGCCCGATTGCCACGTTGCCCAGACGCCGAGATTGGCGGTCAACTGCTCCATGTCCAGGCCCATCAGTGCCTGATCGAAACTTGCCTCCAACCACACCGGAACCCCGGCGGTTTCGATTTGCAGGCGGACCAATTGCAGACCGATTGCCCGTTGCGATTGGGACGCGATCCGCAGGGTGGAAATCCGCACCACCAGGCCGGGGCCAATGGTGAGCAGGATATCTTCGAGCAATGCCCCCCGCTGCATGTCCAGGCTGCGGCGCTGGGACAGCAAGTTGGCTGCACGCAATTGCACCGGCAAGTCGTTAAGGCGGATATGGACCCGCAGCCAATCGGCCGCCGGCATCAGCACCGGCACGGGGGGTTCAATGTCGGGCGTATCAAACAGGCCGGCAACATAGGTGCGTGGCCAGGATGTTGCGGCCATGTTATGGGTCCACGACAACCACATCGGGCTGCGCCCCACCGAACGGGCGGCCCGCACCCCAAGCAAGCCGTTGCCGATCGCCAATCGCGCCTCGACATCGCTTTCTCGCGCCGGATCGTAGCCGACGACGTCCAGGCGCCAGGCCGGATCGGCGTTTGGGTCAAACACGGTCTGCATGGTTGCCTTCTCCTTGTGCGGCCGCGAGTATTGCCGGAACCATATCATCGGCCAATCCGTCCAAATCGGCCACCACCAGATCGGCACCGGCCAGGCGCAACGGGGTGGCATCGTCATGGCGGGCAATGCCCAGGGACGCCATGCCACCGGCCTTGGCGGCCAGGATGCCGGAGGGTGCGTCTTCCACCACCAGGCAGGACGCCGGTGCCACGCCGGCCACGGCCGCGGCAAGCAGGAAGATCGCCGGATCGGGCTTGCCGTGTGGCAAGTCGCGCCCGCAGATGTTGACTGTGAACATCTCACGCAATGTGCGGCCTGGGCCGGACGCGATTTTGCCCAGCATCGCATTGGCGTTTTTCGATGACGACGCGACTGCGAGCACATAGCCCAGGCCTTGCAGCCGATGCACGGCGCGCAACGCGTCGGGGTAGACAGTGAACGATCCTGCGGCAATCAGGTCCTGCATCAGGGCCTGCTTTCGTTCCGCGTAGTCCACGGCGCGTGCTGCTGCATTCAGCACGCCGAGTTCTGCCAGTGCCGCAATCGCACCGTCGCGGCGCGGCTTGCCGGCGACCACGCGCTGGTATAATGCGCTGGTGAACCTGGCGGGATCGGCAAAGCCCACCAACGCCGCACGCCACGCCTGTTCGTGTGGCGAGTCGAGGATTACCCCGTCAACATCGAAAATGACTGCCACAGATTGTGTGACCCTGGTCATGGGAATTGGGCGCCGATCTTGCTGTCCATTACTGGCGAACTGGGATAGCATGAAAGACAGCGTTGATCGAATTCCCCCCGACGCGGTATGGGGGTAGATAGTGCGGTGAACCAATCAAAAAGGTGTTGCAATGACTGTTTTTCTTCCGGTTCGTTACGGTGTGCTGGGCGCTGCCAACATCGCCCGTTCCCTGATCCACGGGCTTGCCGGATCGGGCTACGCAACAGTTGCAGCTGTTGCCAGCCGCAGTGCCGATAAGGCTGCCGCCTTCGCCGCCGAAATGGGCATTCCACGCTCCCACGGGTCTTACGAAGCGTTGCTTGCCGACCCTGAGATCGACGCGATCTACAATCCGCTGCCGAACGATCTGCATGCCGAATGGACCATCAAGGCGGCGGCCGCCGGCAAGCATGTATTGTGCGAAAAGCCTTTCTCGGTGGGGGTCGCCGAAGCACGGGCGATGTTCGATGCCGGACGCCAATATGGGGTCCATGTGGTTGAGGCTTATCCCTATATGTCGCAACCACAGACCTTGCGGGTGCGCGCGCTGCTGGCCGCAGGCGCAATTGGCAAGGTGCAGTTGGTAACAGCCGCGTTCGGCTTCCGACTGGTGACCCCAGACGGCGCGGCGGTCGGCAATCCAGCCAATATTCGCCTTGATCCCGCGCGCGCTGGCGGTGGCCTGCTTGATGCCGGCACCTATGCGATGAGCTTTGTGCGTCTGGCGATGGGCAGGCGCCCGATCCGCGCGATGGCAACGGCAAAATGGACGCAAAGCGGCGTCGATCAGACCGTGGCCGCAACCATTGAATTCGACGGCGGCGCGATTGCGCAAATCACCTGCAGCATGGCCACCGCCTTGCACCGCCACGCCGTGGTGATTGGCGATGGCGGGGTGATCGAAACCGGCTACAGCAACCATGCCCCCGAGAGCGGAAAATTATCGTTGCGGATCAAGCGTGGCGTGCCGGGAACCGTGCCGTTCGAAACCGAGGAAATGGCGGGCGGCGATGGCTTCCGCGCGGAAGCCGAAAGCTTTGCCAGGATGATCCGGCTGGGTGTCAGCGAATGGAATGGCGCCACTGAGGCGGAATCCATCGACACCGCCGGGGCGCTGCATGCCATTCTGGCGAGTGCACGGCAGGACGGCGCCTGGGTCACGATTTGATCCAGGCCGTTTCCCCGGCGGGGATTGCAGGCGAGGAGCTAAGGCGCCAAGTCCGGTTTCACGATTTCTTGCCGCAGCGCTTCAATCTGGTCCCCGTTCAGCGTTTCTGTTGCCAGCAACGCCGTGGCCGCCCGGTCCAGCACGGCCCGATTAGCGCGCAGAATCGCCACCGCCCGCGCAAGGGCATTATCTATGAGCGCACGCACCGCGCCATCCACCGCGTCGGCGGTGCGATCGCCATAGCTGCGTTCCTGCGGCATTTTCATCTCAGGTTGCAGGAACGGGGTGCGGTCACGATCGTACGACACGTTACCCAATGCGTCCGACATTCCGTATTGCAGCACCATGGCGCGCGCGATGTCGGTCACCCGGGCGAGATCGTCGGACGCCCCGGTCGAAACCTCGTCGAAAACCACCATTTCGGCCGCCCGTCCGCCAAGTAAAGCAGCCATTTTGCACTCGAGTTCGCCGCGCGTCATCAGATAGCGATCTTCGGTCGGGCGTTGAATGGTGTAGCCCAGCGCACCAACGCCATGCGGAATGATCGAGACCTTGTGGACGACATCGGTGCCCGGCAACGCGAGTCCAACAAAGGCATGGCCAAGTTCGTGATAGGCCACAATCCGGCGTTCCATCGGGTTGATCAGCCGGTTGCGTTTTTCCAGGCCCGCAACAATCCGTTCAACCGCATTGTTGAAATCCTCCATCTCCACTGCGTCGGCATTGCGCCTCGTGGCCAGCAAGGTCGCCTCGTTCACCAGATTGGCGAGGTCAGCACCGGTAAAGCCGGGGGTCAGGACGGCGATCTGTCCGGGTTCGACATCGACGCCCAGCTGGGATTTTTTCAGGTGAAGCGCCAGGATTTGCACCCGGCCCGCCCGGTCCGGCCGATCAACCAGCACTTGGCGATCGAAACGACCGGCACGCAGCAGCGCCGGGTCGAGAATTTCCGGCCGATTGGTGGCCGCCAGCAAGACCAGCCCGCTGCGGGCATCGAAACCATCGAGTTCGGCGAGCAACTGATTGAGGGTTTGCTCCTTCTCGTCATTACCACCGGAAAACCCGCCACTGCCGCGGGCACGGCCAAGCGAGTCGAGTTCATCGATGAATATGATTGCCGGGGCATGTTCTCGCGCCTGGGTGAATAAATCGCGCACCCTTGCCGCACCAACGCCCACAAACATCTCAACGAATTCGGACCCTGTGATGGAAAAGAACGGCACGCTGGCTTCACCGGCGACCGCGCGCGCCAGCAAGGTCTTGCCGGTGCCCGGCGGGCCGATCAGCAGCACGCCCTTGGGCGATCGGCCGCCAAGCCTGCCGTAGGATTTTGGGTCCCTAAGGAAATTAACAATCTCAACCAGCTCGATTTTGGCTTCATCCACGCCAGCAACATCGGCGAAGGTGACTTTGGTATCTGTATCGACATAAATCTTGGCGCGGCTTTTGCCGATCGACATTAAGCCGCCGCCAATGCCGCCCTGCCCCAAACGGCGGATCATGAAGAACCAGACGCCGGCGAACATCGCCACCGGCACAACCCATGACAGCACATCGCGCAGCCAGGTGCTGGCGATGACCCCGGTATAGGTCACGCCATGCTTGTCGAGGCTGGTCGCCAGATCGGGATCGACCCGTGTGGTGACGAAATCTTTCAGCCCGTCCGGCTCGGCGGTCTTCAAGGTGCCGCTGATCAGGTTGGCGGTGATGCTGATCTCGGCAATCCGGTCGCCGGCCAGCAAGGACTGGAAGCGGCTATACGGGATCGGGCCTGGGCGGGTGCTTGCCTGATAGAAACTCTGGAACATCAACACCGCGAACATCGCTGCGGTGATATACCAAAAATTTATGTGGTGGGATTTTTCAACTGGGGCACGCGCCATGTTCAGGTCATCAATTCGATGACGTACGGACCCTTGCGGTTCAGCGACTGGGCGAACAAATCGTTAAATTGCTCCATGGTGTCGGCACGTGCCGCATCAACGCCAAAGCCGTTAGCGATCTTAACGAAATCCATATCGGGGTTGCCGAGATCCATCATATCGAGCGCGGTGCGGCCGGGATTGGCGCCGACATTTGCAAGCTCGCCCAACAGGATCTGGTATTTCCGGTTGGAGAAGATCACCGTGGTGACATCCAACTTCTCCCGTGCTTGGGTCCAAAGGCCTTGAATGGTGTAAAGCGCTGATCCGTCGGCTTGGAGGTTAACCACGCGGCGGTTGGGAGCAGCCACGGCGCAGCCGGTTGCCATCGGGATGCCGCCCCCGATGGCGCCACCGGTCACGGTCAGCCAGTCATGCGCGCGGGCGTTCATGGTGATCGGCCAGATCGAGCGACCAAATGTTACGCTCTCATCAGCAACGATGGCGTTTTCCGGCAGTAGAACCACCAGAGATGCGGCGAATGCCTCACTGGTGATCTTGCCGCGGCCAAGCTCACCGCCCTGATAGGTCGGCACAGGAATCGCCTTGGGCTGGCCAAGTTCTTCCGCCAGGGCTGCCAGTGCCTGAGCCTGGTCGTGGTCCGGCCGGGTCAGGATATGGACCACTGCGTTGGCGGGAACCGGGGTGCCGGGCTTGTTGGGATAGGCGAAGAAGATCACCGGCTTGATGGCGCCGATCAGGATGATCTGTTCGATATCCTTCAGCAGATCGACTGCCTGATCCACCGGATACGGGATGCGCCCGATTTTATGACGGCCCGCGCCTCGTTCAATGCGACCGTTCGAGCCCTGCGCCAGCAGCATAGAGCCGTGGGCGGCAGCGATCCTGGTGGCATCCGCCAGCGGTCCGGTGCGGAGCGCGCCGTTGCCGAGCAGCATCAGGGTTTTCTTGCCATTGCGCAGGGCAGCGGCGGCATTGCGCACCACGTGGCCATCGACGATCGCGGCTTTGGGGATCGGCAATGGTGCGGCGACCATACCACCTTCGTCCCAGCACGTATCCGATGGCAGGATCAGGGTGGCGATCTGGCCGGGCGAGGTCTGCGCGGCCTGAACGGCGACAGCTGCATCGGCGCCCACATTGGCGGCTTTGCTCGCCGTGCGCACCCAGCCCGACACGCTGCGCGCGAGGCCTTCGGTGTCCGCGGTCAACGGCGCGTCGAGCGGGCGGTGATAGGTCGCCTGATCACCAACGCAGTTCACCATCATGGTGTTGGCGCGACGGCCGTTATGGAGATTGGCCAGCCCGTTGGCGAGGCCCGGGCCACAATGCAGCAGGGTCGCTGCCGGCTTGCCGGCGATGCGCGCATAGCCGTCTGCGGCCCCGGTGACCACGCCTTCGAACAACCCGAGCACGCAGCGCATGCCCGGAACTCGGTCCAAAGCGGCGACAAAATGCATTTCGGAGGTGCCGGGATTGGCGAAGCAAGTATCCACACCGCTGGCAAGCAAGGTATGAACAAGGCTTTCCGCCCCGTTCATGGCGGGGGTTTTCGGCGCGGTGGCGATCATGGTAGCTCCCTCAATCAGCACTAATTTGATTGGCAGAGACTGCGCGCGCTGGTGGTTCAGTGCAAGGCTTGGTCAGACACGGCAACGGCGGCGGACAACGGGAAGCGCGGCCAGACTGAACGCGAGCACTGTCATGGTCGTAGGTTCCGGGACCGATGCCAGGGCGCAAAAATCCCAGCCAACCGCCTGCAGAAGTACACCCTCCGGCGAGGTGCGGCTCTCTTGAAAAGATATTTCTTTCAAACGAGCCAGAATGGATTGCTCGACGTCCGCTTGCTTCGGGTGACAACCACGACGACCTCGCCATAACCGCGCGTTTTGATGATGCTTAGCGGCAACGACGCACACCCCGTGTTGCTCCGCCCTGCCGGCGGTGCTGCACCCGAGGCGACCCAGTGGCCGCGATTTCCTCGGTCGGGCCAGGCGGGCATACATGGCAAGCTGGGCAGTCCTTGGTAATGAATTTCAGATCGGGCACCTGCGGGTGCGACTGCGCCAATGTCGCCG
>JACMOQ010000663.1 GCA_014377905.1 Acetobacteraceae bacterium
AGCAGGATGGCCATGCCGAGCCGGGCCTGAAGACCATGTAGCAGGTCAAGAATTTGCGCCTGGATGGTTACATCCAAGGCCGTCGTCGGCTCATCGGCAATCAGCAGCGCGGGGTTGCACGATAATGCCATCGCAATCATCACGCGCTGGCGCATCCCGCCCGACAGCCGGTGCGGGTATTCGTCCACCCGGGACGCCGGCGACGGGATGCGCACCAGATCCAGCACCTCGATCGCCCGTGCCCGCGCGGCGGCATGCGACAGATCGGTATGGGCGCGGATGGCCTCGATGATTTGGTGGCCAATGGTGCGCACCGGGTTGAGCGAGGTCATCGGCTCCTGGAATATCATCGACATCTGTCCGCCGCGCAGCTTGCGGCGTTCATCGGCCGACATGGCGAGAATGTCGCGGCCCTGGAACTTCAGCGATGTAGCCGCGATCTCGCCGGGCGGGCTTGGCACCAGCCCCATGATCGACAGCGATGTCACCGACTTGCCGCAGCCGGACTCCCCCACCAACCCCACCGTCCGGCCCTTGGGCACGTCGAAGCTGATACCATCTACTGCGCGAAACAATCCGCGGTCAGTGTCGAAATAGGTCCGCAGGTCGCGTACCTCGAGCAGCGCATCGGTCATTCAGAGTTCCCGAGATCCGGTGGTGGGATTGAGCGTGTTGTCCGGACGGACATTTATGGCGTGAAGTCGAGGCCTTTGTAGAAGCCGATCGCATACATCGGATGGCCACGCGCATTCTTGAGCTTCTTGTTGGTGACAACATATAAATTGATGTTGGCAACCGGCATCCAAAGATGTTCCCGCGTCACTTTTTCCTGCACCAGGCCGAAGTTCACTGCCTTGTCACCGTGATTGAGCGCGGCTTTCGCCATGCCCAGCCACTTGTCGGTTTCAGCGTCCTTCCAGTTCATCCGGTTGGGGGATGGAATGTTGGCGCTGTCAAAATAAAGGCTCATCAAATCGCCAGCAGAAAGATATGGCACTGTGACCGACCAGATTTCGTAGTCCTGCTCCGCCATTTTCACCGGGGCGATGGTGGAATCCCAAACCTGGATGCGCCAATCGATGCCGATTTTGCGCAAAAACCCCTGGATTGCCTCGCCAACCTTCACCGAATTGCCGCCGCCGGTGACATAAACCTTGGGGGCGAGCTTCACCCCATCCTTTTCCCGGATGCCATCACTGCCAAGTTTCCAGCCGGCCTCTTCCAGCAGCTTGGTCGCGCGCCCGACATCTTCCTTGATAATAGTGGCAGTCTTCGGATCGTAGTCGAGCGACGTGGGCGAGGCATACGTGACCGAGGCATCGGCGTTGCCAAGCAGCACCCCAGTCACGATCTGCGCCCGGTTGATGGCAATATTCATCGCCTCGCGCACCCGCACATCGGATACCAACGGCCGGGTGATCTTGTAGCCATAGTATAGCATCTGGAAATTAGAATCGATTTTCTCGACATTGAGAATCGGCGATGCTTTTGCCTGGGGGATGAAGGCGGACGGGAAGCTCGCGGTGAAGTCGAACTGGCCGGACAGCATGGCAGCGACACGGGCGGAATCCTCCGGCATGATCTTGATCGACAGGCGTTCAAACTTCACCGGCCCGGGGTTCTTGAACATCGACGGGCCCCATTTATAGGCCTCGTTACGGCGCATAATGGTTTCGGTGCGCGGCTGCCACGATACCAGACACCACGGCCCGGTGCCGTCAATACCCTTGGTGCCGTAATCCTTGCCCAGCGCCTCGACCGTGTCCTTGTTCACAATGTTGGCGCTGAACATGGTCAATTGCAGCAACAGGTCGGAATAGGGTTCGTTCAGCTCATAGGCGACGGTATACGGGTCGATCGCCCGCAGCCCCTTGATGTCGCCGGCACGCCACGCGAACGGGCCTTTGATTTCCGGGCTTTTAAGGCGGTTGAAGGAATAAACGACATCCTCGGCGGTGAATTTCTTGCCCGAACAGAAGGTGACGTCATCGCGCAGCTTGAAGGTGTAGGTGCGCCCATCCGGGCTGATGTCCCAGGATTTTGCCAGATAGGGCAGGGCTTTCTTGCCATCCCAATCCATCGCGACCAGCGTGCTCTGCGTCATGTTGCCGATGCTGCCGCCCGGACCCCAGGTCGTGCGTTGGACGTCAAAATGCGGGGCGTCGATGTACTGCATGATCCGCAATGTCTGGGATTGGGCCGCGCCTGCAATCCCAGCCGCAAGAAACCCGGCCGCCAGCGTTAAAGTCTTTCTATACGCCATGGTCTTCGCCTTTCATGTCAGAAGCTGAGGTCTAGGCCTTTGTAGAAAACATTCTGATACAGCGTGTGGGCGCGCGCGCCTTTAAGCCGTTTGTTGGTGACCATGTACATGTCGACGTTGAGCACCGGGATCCACAAATGTTCCCGCATCACCTTTTCTTGCACCAAGCCGAAATTGAGCGCGCGATCCGCCGGTGTTACCGCGGTCTTGCCGAGCCGCAGCCATTCATCGGTTTCCGCATCCTTCCAGTTCATCCGGTTCGGAGTGGGAATGTTACGACTGTCGAAATAGAGGCTCATCAGATCGCCAGCCGTCAGATACGGCACGGTCACCGACCATAGTTCATAGTCCTGCTCAGCCATTTTCAGCGGTGCGATGGTGGCGTCCCAGGCCTGGATGCGCCAGTCGACACCAACCTTGCGCAGGAAGCCCTGAATGGCTTCGGCCACTTTGGACGAGTTGGTGTTGGCGCTGACATAGACCTTGGGGGCGAGCTTCACGCCGTCTTTTTCACGGATGCCGTCACTGCCGATTTTCCAGCCGGCATCGTCAAGCAATTGCCGCGCGCGGGCGACATCCTCGCCAATGATGGCAGCGGTCTTGGCATTGTAGTCGGGCGCACCTGGATCGATGAAACTATAGGCCGGGGTCGCATTGCCAAGCAGCGTACCCTTGGCAATCTCGGCGCGGTTGATGGCGATACTCATCGCTTCGCGCACTTTGGAAT
The DNA here is from genome assembly GCA_014377905.1 of Acetobacteraceae bacterium. Classification (GTDB taxonomy): domain Bacteria; phylum Pseudomonadota; class Alphaproteobacteria; order Acetobacterales; family Acetobacteraceae; genus CAITOL01. Next base: position 2,991 of record JACMOQ010000663.1, read on the forward strand.
CAGACACCATTGGTCGGGTAGTCTTGAAGCCGTAATACAGCAGTTGAAAGTTTGGTTCGGCCTTGACCACATTCAGGTTTGCCGATGCTTGCGCCTGGGGAATGAAGCTCGACGGAAAACCCCCGGTGAAATCAAAGCGCCCGGCCATCATCGCCGCCACCCGGCTCGACTCCTCGGGGATGATCTTGATCGACATTTTCTCAAACTTGACCGGACCGGAATTCTTGAACATCGCCGGGCCCCATTTATAGGCATCGTGGCGCCTAAGCACGATTTCGGTACGCGGCTGCCACGATACGAAGCACCACGGGCCAGTGCCATCAAGGTCTTTGACGCCGTAGTCGCGCCCAAGCGGTTCGACGTTGTCGCGATTGACGATCACGTTGGTAAACATGGTCAATTGCAGCAACAAATCGGAAAACGGTTCTTTTAATTCGTATGCAACGGTGTAGGGATCGATTGCCCGCACCGAGGCAACTTCGCCGGCGCGCCAGGCAAACGGTCCCTTGGTGTCCGGATTGCGCAACCGGGTTATGCTGTAGACGACGTCGTCAGCCGTCATCTTTTTGCCGCTACAGAACGAAACATCGTCGCGCAGCTTAAAGGTGTAGGTCTTGCCGTCCGGGCTTATCATCCAGGATTTCGCCAGATAGGGGATCGGCGTCTTGCCGTCCCAATCCAACGCCACCAGCGTGTCCTGCACCATGTTGATGATGTCGCCGGCTGGCGACCAGGTGGTGCGATGGGCATCAAAGGTGGGGGCGTCGGCCGCGCGCATCACGTTCAGCGTCTGGGCGTCAACGGCCGGGGCTGCCAGCAACATCCCCGTTACAGCCAGACGTTTCACAATAGTTTCGATGATTTTCATTGCGCCCTCGGCTATGTCTGTTTGATCGGCAATTATGGCGCGAGGTCGAGACCTTTGTAGATCAACGAGCCATAAACGTGATGCGCCCGCACATTCTTCACCCGCTTGTTGGCAACCAGCGGCAGTCCTTGGTGCACCAACGGCACCCATAACGCATTGCGATGCACAATCTGTTGCACCTCGGCAAAGGCCGCCATGCGGGTTACGTCATCCAACGCCGTGGTGCCGCGATCGAGGGCAGCATCGGTTTCAGGATCGTTCCAGTTCATCCGGTTGGGCGCCGGAATGTTGCTGGAATGAAAATAGAGGCGCAGCGCATCGCCGGCGCTGGAATAGGGAAACGAGATTGACCAGATATCATAGTCCTGCTGGGCAAGCTTCGAAAAGACAATGGTGCCGTCCCACATTTGCAACTGCAAATCCACCCCGATCTTGCGCCAAAAGCCCTGTACCGCCTCGGCGACCTTCGGCGAACGACCGGCAACGAACCCATACAGCACCAGGGTCAAAGGTTTGCCATCTTTATAGCGCAACTTATCGGCCCCCATCGCCCAGCCAGCCGCATCGAGTAGGCGCTCGGCTTCAGCGATGTCGTAACGACCGAGATCGGTCGGTGTCTTGGGGTCGAAATCCTGCGCCTTGGGATGGATATAGGTGCTGGCAGCCTCGCCATTGCCAAACCAGATGGCATCTACCAACTGCTTGCGGTTGATCGCTAGATTGAGCGCGGTTCGCACCCGCACATCACCCAAATTCGGCCGGCTGGCCTTGAAGCCAAGATAAAACAAATTGAGATTGGCAGCCGGTTCAAACACCGCAAGATTGGGCATTTTGTTGATCTGCGGCAAATATTGGTCGGGCATTACTCCGGTGAGGTCACCTTGCCCCGACGCCATGGTGGCGAGTCTTGCGGCTTCTTCTGGGATAATTTTCCACACCACGCGCTGGTATTTTGCCGGACCGCGGTTCTGGTAAACCGGCGGTCCCCAGCGATAGGCCTCATGCCGGGTGGCCACCACTTGGTTGCGAGGTTCCCAGGACTGGAAGCAATACGGCCCGGTGCCATCGACGCCCTTGATGCCGAAATCCTTACCCAGTGCCTCAATATTTTCGCTGTTGACAATGGTCGCGTGGAAATTGGTCAGGTTCAGCAGCAATTCCGAAAACGGCGCGGTCATTTCATATTCGACGGTGTACGCACCGGTTGCGCGCACCGATTTGGCCGGCCCCATGCGCCAGATGAACGGCGCCTTGGTGGCTTTGTCCAGCACCCGCTCGAAGGTGTATACCACGTCGACGGCGGTAAACTTCTTGCCAGAACAAAATGTAACGTCATCGTGCAATTCAAAAATGTAGCGCAGGCCATCGGGGCTGACCGTCCAGGATTTTGCCAGGCTCGGGCGCACGGTCTTGAGGTCGTAATCCAGCGCCACCAGTGTGTCTCCGGTCATGAATAACACCTCACCCGTGGCACCCGAGGTCGTGCGCACCCCATCATAATGCGGCGCATCAATGCCCCGGATGATGGTCAGGGTTTGCCCGGTTGCCGCCAACGGCTCCGCACAGGCCAGGACGACGAAAATTGCCAGCAAGCGACGGAACATGGCGCAGCCCTCCGCGAGTTATTGTTGCAACCGGGGATCGAGAACGTCACGAATGGCATCGCCGAGCAGGTTTGCCGACAACACGATGACGAAAATCGCCAAGCTGGGGATGGTCGCGATATGCGGGGCCATGAACAAGAAATCGCGGCCCTGGGCCGCCATCATGCCCAATTCGGCAGTCGGTGGTTGCGCCCCCATCCCGAGAAAGCTTAACGCTGAGCCGATCAGGATAATCTGCCCGAACCGCAGCGTTAGGAACACAAAGATCGTCGAAATGCAGTTCAAGGTCAGGTAACGCCAGATCAGGGTGAAGTCGGATACGCCTAACGCGCGCCCGGCCTCCATGAACTCCTGCTCCATCACCCCGATCGCGGCCCCGCGCGCAACGCGTGCAACGTCTGGGATGGTCGCGACCACAAGCGCGATGACTACCGCGGTGATCCCGGCGCCGGCGATGGCAGCAACCGCGAGGCCAATCAAAATGGCCGGGAATGCCAGCATTACATCGACGATGCGCATGATCCAGCCATCGAGCCGGCGGTAAAACGCGGCGATAATGCCAAGAAACCCGCCGAGAAACCCGCCGAACACCACGCCGACCAAGCCCATCATCATGGTATTACGCGAGCCATAGATCAGGCGGCTGAGAATATCGCGTCCGGTGCTATCAGTACCCAGCCAGTTAACCTCATTCGGGGGCTGCATCACCTTGGTCAGGTCGGTGAAGTAGGGATCGAACGGCGATACAATTGGGACGAAAACTGCAGCCAGGATCACGACGGTCATAATGATCGCGGCCCCTGCCGCTACCTTGTCACGCGACAGGCGGCGCCATAATCCGGCGCGGCGCGACAGGTCCGACGATGTGTCCAACGCAACGGGGCCGGAAAGGGTCTCGCCGCTCATGAGCGTTGCATCCTCGGGTCGAGATAAACGTAAAGCACGTCAACAATCAGATTGATCGACAGAAAGGCCAGCGCCAGAATCATGATCGCGCCCTGGGCTGTCGGAAAATCGCTTGATATGATTGCGCCGACCGCAAGCCGGCCAACGCCAGGCCAGGAAAACATCGTTTCGGTGACCACCGCGCCGCCGAGCAGGAACGCCGCCTGCAAGCCGATCAGCGTCACCACCGGGATCAACGCATTGCGCAGCGCGTGGCCCATCACCACGGTCGATTCCCGCAAGCCTTTGGCGCGCGCGGTACGGACAAAATCGGCGCCCAGCACTTCCAGCACCGCGGTGCGGGTCAGCCGCGCAATCGGTCCAATCAGAACGGCGCCCAGGGTCAGGCAGGGCAGGATCAGGCTGGGCAATCCGCCATCCCAGACAGGGCCGGTGCGTCCGGTGAAGGGCAGCAAATCCCATTTGAAACCAACATACTGGATCAGCAGCAGACCGATGAAGAAGATTGGCATCGACACGCCCGCAACCGACACCGCCATGATCAGCCGATCGACGATGCTGCCACGTTTCACCGCGGCCAGCGTCCCGAGCGTGATCCCGATCGGGATTGCCAGCAGCAGCCCGCCGATCATCAATTCCACGGTCGGCCCGACCGTATGGGCCAATTCCTCGGCCACGCTTTTGTTGGAGATGATCGAACGACCTAGATCGCCTTTGGCCACCCGGACGATATATTCGAAAAACTGCACCGGAATCGGTCGATCAAGCCCGAGTTCCAGCCGGATCGCGGCGATGGTCTCGGCTTTGGCGTCAGGACCGGCGATAATCATCGCGGGATCGGCCGGCACTACCTGCAACAAACAGAAGCACAGGAACAACACCCCCACCAGGGCCGGGAACGAGATCACCAGCCGATGGATAATTTGCCGCCCCATTCGCATCCTCCCAATTTACACAAAGCAAGGTTAGGGGGAGCGCTGCGGAGCAGCTCGATGAACGTCCCTCCCGGATGCCTGCCGATGCAATCGGAGCGTCCGGTTTTCCCTTCGCGAGCCAGCGGTCGTCGCCGCCTTCATTCAACTCACGAATTGCAGTGTTGCAGCATTCACATACATCGTCAAAGGAAAATTGACGTCGGATTGTCCAGAGTTCCTGATGTTGCTTGGATTGATCGTCAGTGGCAGGGCTGCGATCGCAACGACCGGTCACGCGGTTTTGCGCATCCTCTGCAAACCACGCCCGAAAACCGTTCCAGCTTTTTCGGGTCACGCGCGATGCGCGCTTGCACTAAAACCTCCCCCACGCCGCGATTTGCGCCGGTGACCAGCGCCGCACAGCTAACGAGCCTCATGCGCTGGTCTGGTGCGCCACTGGGCTTGCAAGGTGGCGCGAGCGACGTAATTCCGGTCAGCCGCAGATTAGCGCGCCCCCGAATATCTGTTTTTTTTCGACAAAATAAGATTTTACTCGCTCCTGAAATCCTTCGCCGCATACCCCTG
>JACMOQ010000087.1 GCA_014377905.1 Acetobacteraceae bacterium
GATGGCGGCGCGGGAGAAGGTCGATATGCCTGATCCCGGCGATTTGCGGCCAGCGAGCCTGACCGTGACGCTTGCTGACCCGTCGGCGGCCTATTTGTTTGCGCCTTTCGGTCGGCTGCGCGACCGGTTGGCGGAATATGCCGACCGGATGCAGTTGCTCACCATTCGCAGCACGCTCGCGGTGATGTTCATCGCCTTGCTGGTGTTTCTCACCGCTATTGCCGGATTGCAGCAACTATGAATGCCGCGTTCGGCTTTCTCGCCCTGATTCTGCACCTGGGGTTAATGCTGGCGGCGGCGCCGATCCTGATCGGGGCGATCCGCAAGCTGAAGGCGCGGCTGCTGGCGCGTACCGGCCCGCCGATCATCCAGCCGTGGCGCGATCTCGCCCGGTTGGCGCAGAAGCAACCCGTGCTCGCCGAAAACGCGTCGTGGCTGTTCAGCGCGGCACCTGGGGCCGCCTTTGCGGCAACGCTCGCCGCTGCCGCGCTGGTGCCGTCCTTCGCCTTGGGCATGACCACGGCGCCAGCGTCCGACCTACTGGTGATCGGCGGGTTGCTGGCGCTCGCCCGGGTGATCCTGGCGCTGGCCGGGATGGATGTCGGCACCGCATTTGGCGGCATCGGATCGAGCCGCGAGATGATGTATGCGAGTTTCGCCGAGCCCGCCCTGGTGCTGGTCATTTTCACCCTCGCGTTGCTTGCCGGTGGCACTAACCTTGATGCGATTGCCGGGCTGCTGGTTGGCGGCAGCCAGGGCTTGCGCGTGTCGTTGGCGCTGGCATTGCTGGCGATACTGGCGCTCGCGCTGGTGGAAAATGGCCGTATCCCGATCGATAATCCCGCCTCCCATCTGGAACTGACGATGGTGCACGAGGCGATGGTGCTGGAATATTCCGGCCGCCACCTGGCGTTGATCGAGGCCGCCGCCGCGTTGAAGCTGCTGGTCTGGCTTGGGCTGATTGCGGCGATTTTCGCCCCGTTCGGGATCGCGCCGGCGGGGGCGCCGCCGGTCGCATGGTTGATCGGCCTGGGTGCCTGGGTCGGCAAGATCGCGGTGCTGGGGCTGGCGCTGTCGGTGTTTGAGACCTCGATCGCCAAGATGCGGGTGTTCCGGGTGCCGGAATTCCTTGGCATCGCCATACTGTTCGCGATGCTCGCGGTGGTTTTCCTGTTCGTCAGCCAGGGGTTTGCCTGATGGGGCATCTGGCCTACGACGCGGCGCATCTGTTCGGGGGCGCGGTGCTGGCGCTGTCCTTTGTGCTGCTCTACCAGCGCCGGCTGACCGCGGTGATTAATGCCTACGCTTTGCAGGCGCTGGTGTTGGCGATTGCGGCGGCCTGGCAGGGCTGGGCGCAAGGGGCGCCGCATCTGTTCCTGACTGCGGCGATCACATTGGGTGTCAAGGCGATCGCCATTCCGTTGGGCATGCACAGCTTTGTGCGGCGCCTGGGGATGAACCGCGCGGTCGAGTCCGCGCTCGGCGTGTTTCCCTCAATGGCGCTGGGCGTTGGGCTGGTGGCGCTGTCGATCATGGTGGTGCTGCCGGTGACGGCGCAGTCGCATATGCTGACCCGCGAGGATCTGGCGCTGGCATTGTCCGTGGTTTTGATGGGCATGCTGATGATGATCTCGCGGCGCACCGCGCTGACCCAGGTGATCGGGTTCATGTCGATGGAAAACGGGCTGATCCTGGCCGCCGTGAGCGTTGAGGGCATGCCGCTGGTGGTCGAATTGTCGGTCGCGGTGCTGGTGCTGCTGGCGTTTGCGGTGTTCGGAGTGTTCTTTTTCCGCATCCGCGACCAGTTCGACAGCCTGCATCTTGACCATCTCGACCGGGTCGATGGGGGGCCGCGATGATCGCGGGGCTGGTCGCCTTGGTGCCGTTGCTGGCGGCTGTGGTGCTGGGGTTTGTGCGCGATCGGGCAATTGGCGCATGGATTGTCATTGCGGCCAGCACCGCAGCTTTCGGGTTGGCCTGCGCGCTGCCGTGGCAGATGGGCGCGGGTACGCTGCTGCTGGTCGATCCGCTTTCGGTCCACATGGCGATTCTGACCAGTTTTGTCGGCATGACCACTGCCTGGTTCAGCCGGCGCTATATCGAGATCGAGATGATCACCGGCCGGCTGGATGGGCTGCGGGCGCGGCAATATCATGTGCTGTTCCAGGCGTTTCTCGGCTTCATGCTGCTGGCGTTGCTGTCCAATAATCTCGGGCTGACCTGGGGCGCGATGGAAGCGGCTACGATTGCGGCGGTGCTGGTGGTAGGGCTGCCGCGCACCGATCTGGCGATTTCGGCCGCGTGGAAGATGTTCGTGCTGTGCGGCGTGGGCATCGCGCTCGCGCTATTCGGCACGATTGTGCTGTATCTGGCGGCGCAACCCAGCCTCGGGCCAGGTCTGCCGGCGATGAGCTGGAGCGCGTTGGCGGTGGCGGCACCTGGCTTCAAGGCGCCGCTGCTGAACCTCGCGTTTGTGTTTTTGCTGATCGGCTATGGCACCAAGGCGGCGCTGGCACCATTGCATGCGTGGATGCCGGATGCCCATGCGGAAGGGCCGACGCCGGTTTCGGCGGTGCTGTCGGGGTCGATTTTGAATGTCGCTTTGGCAGTTTTGTTGCGGGTGCGCGGATTGATGGCGTCCAACCCTGACGCGATCAGCCCTGGCATCCCCCTGATGGCTTTGGGGTTGCTGTCGCTGTTGCTGGCCGCCTTTGCGCTGTGGCGGCGTTATGATGTGAAGCGGTTCTTTGCCTTTTCGAGTGTGGAACAATCCGGGCTGGCCGCCTTCGCGTTTGGCATTGGCGGGCCGGCGGCAATGTTTGCCGGGATGCTGCACGTGACGTTGCACACGCTGATCAAGGCGGCGATCTTCCAATGCGTCGGGCGGGCCAGCCAGCTTAAAGGCGGGCAGAAATTCGCCGATATTGGCGGGCTGATCGCGAGCCATCGGGCGCTGGGCTTGACGTTGGCGGCGGGCATCGTGGCGGTGGCCGGGATGCCGCCCTTCGGGCTGTTCAGCAGTGAGTTCCTGATAATGTTGGCCACCATCCGGTCCTGGCCGTGGCTGGCGCTGCCAGTCGGGCTGGGGTTGGTGGTGGGTGGCTGGGCGCTGTTCAACCGGTTGATTTCGCTGTGCCTCGGGGAGCCGACACCAAATCGCGGGCCGGCGCCGACGCTGATCGATCTGGTGCCGGCGTGGCTGCATCTGGCGCTGGCGGTGGTGCTGGGCATGGCGATGCCGGCGGGGCTGGTCGCCTGGTTCACCTTGGTTGCGGGGGGGCTTCGATGATTGCTGCCGGGATTTTGCGCGCAGCCCCGACCGCGCCGTGTGCGCCGTGGTCGCGCCATGTGTTGACGCCGGATGCCTGGGCGGCGCTGGTTGATGCGCTGCGCGATGATCGGGATGTTGCGTTGCTGTCGATGTGGGCGGATAGCCAGCAGGTTTATTGCCTGTTCCATGATATTGGCACCGGCGATTTCATTCCGGCATCAGTGCAGGTGGACGCGGGTGCCTATCGCGCATTATCGCCGGTGCGCCCGGCGGCGGCGTGGTTTGAGCGGATGATCCACGATCTGTTCGGCCATATCGCCGAGGGCGGAACGGATAGCCGGCCATGGCTCGATCACGGGCACTGGGACCAGCATGCCCCGATGTCACCGCGCGCCACGCCGAACCTGATGGCCGCCGAGCCGCCAATGTTTTTGCCATCCGATGGCGATGACCTGCACCAGATTGCGGTAGGGCCGGTGCATGCCGGAATAATCGAGCCGGGGCATTTCCGCTTTACCGCGCAGGGTGAAACGATCGTGCGGCTGGAAATTCGGCTCGGGTATTTGCATAAGGGGACGCTGGCGCTGATGCGCGGCAAATCGCCGAGGGCAGCGGCACGCTTTGCGGCGCGGCTGTCGGGCGATAGCACCGTGGCCCATTCCATCGCCTTTGCCCGTGCGGCGGAGGCGGCATCCGCGGTTGAGGCACCGCCACGCGCGGTGGC
>JACMOQ010000664.1 GCA_014377905.1 Acetobacteraceae bacterium
ACGGGCAGTTGCGCGGCAGTTCGCGGTGGGGGGGGAATTTCAACCTGCGCACCGGGGCGCAGTTTATAGGCGGAATTCAATACGCGCATAACCCGCCGAGCGTCGGCGCGCCGAATGCACCGGCCGCCCAATCTGGCCTGCCGGGGACCTATAAGCTCGGGTTCTGGTACGATACCGCAGGCTATCCGGATCAGCGGTTCGATACACGGGGATTGTCGTTGGCCAATCCGGCAAGCTCCGGCATTGCGCGCACCGACCGCGGCAATTTCAGCCTTTATGCGGTCGCCGATCAGACAATTTGGCAACCCGATCCGGAGCAGCCAATGGCGCTCGCGGTTTTCCTGCGCCCGATGATCGCGCCGTCTGATCGCAACCAGATTAATTTCAGTGTCAATGGTGGGGTGACCCTGAAGGCGCCGTTACCAGGGCGCGATGACGACACGCTGGGCCTCGGGTTCGGGGTCGCCAATATTGGCGGTGGCGCGCGGGGCCTGGCGCGTGATCTGGCCCTGTTTTCCGCCACCTATGTGCCGGGGCGGGGGGCGGAGACCTTTGTTGAGCTGACATATCAGGCGCAGATCGCCCCGTGGTGGCAGCTTCAGCCCGATATTCAGTATCGCTGGCGCACCGGGGGCGGCGTGGCTGATCCCAACCGGCCCGGCAAGGCGCTCGGCAATGCGCTGATTATTGGGGTGCGCAACCTGATCACGTTCTGATCCAACTGTCATTTTCACCCATTGGCCGGCTGAAAGCACACCGCGAGGGTGCCGATACCGTCGCTGAGATCGAGGGTCATAATCCGCGACGCGATCGAAATCTGTCGGAGACCGAAAAGATCATGTCGGTCGACCGCCCATTCTGCTTGACCGTTCCGGCGGGCCGAGCGGGCAGCAGCGCCCGCTTGCCGATGACGGGGGTCAAACGCCTAACGGCACTAAATTATCAAAAAGTTTTTTTGGTTCCTTTTGTTCACAAAAAGAACTACTTGCCTAGATACTGACTTTGCTTAGAAATACTTTCAATACCCAACCCAGCCAGTGACAAATCGGCAAGTGACCAATGACCGCTTCCTTTGCCCGCGAACACATGCCTGCCGCAGCCGACCTGCCCGAATTCATCTTCACTCTGCCGGCATTGCAGTAGCCGCAGCGGCTGAATTGTGTAACACGTTTGCTCGACGATTGTGTGGCGCAGGGCCATTGAGGCGCCCGTGCAAATACCTGTCCGACCCTCGGCAGAAAAACTATGTCCAGCATGGCTGGAACCTCATAGGGGACATTTTTATTCGCGACGCTGACGGGTATTTCTGGTTTCAGGCACGATCGGACGACATGATCGTTTCGGCCGGCTATAATATGGAAGGCCCCGATGTTGAGGCCGCGCTGCTGCTGCACGAGGCGGTTGGCGAATGCGCGGTGATCGGCTGGCCGGATGCCGAACGCGGCATGCTGGTCAAGGCGTTCGTGGTGCTGCGGCCTGGCTATACGGAAATGAATGGCGCATTGTAGGATTTTATCAAAGTAACAATCGCGCCTTATAAATATCCCTGAGCCATTAAATATCTTAGCGAGTTACCCAAGACCTCTACTGGTAAGTTGCAATGGAAACCGCGCTGCTGACCGATAGTTTCGCCGCCATCATGGCCAAGACCGGCAGGACCGAGGCGGAATTGCGGCGCGACTTCACCAATTCCAACCCGCAAGGGCGGCAGGTGCAGCCCGACGAGGTGGTGGCCCGGTCTGGCGCGAGGTGATGGGGCGCAATTTTCCGACCATGTCGGTGATCGGGGTTTCGGCGCTGGTTGAGGAACAGGCGCTGGTCGAAATCGAGGCGATTGCGATATTGTAACTCATTATGCGCTAGGTCTTCTCGGCACCAAAACGATCTATCCCCAAACTCGTGCGCCAGTCCTCGCTTTCGGCGGCCTTGCCTGGCTCGAGCGGGATGCCCGTTGCATCGGCAACTTTGGTAATGCCGTCAAACCCGCCGATCACGGCCGCGGTATCCAGCATCGCGGGCCGCCCGATGGCCGCGATCAGGGCAATGCGGGCAGCGGACGCGGCGGCGCTATCTCGGGCAATTGTTGCATCCACCAGCGCCACCAATTCGGCCCAATACGGCACGCCGATATCGGTCGCGCCATCCATCACGCCGGCCGCGCTGAAATCTTGCCCGTTAAACTGGCCGCCCGCACGGAGCAGGCTGACATGGCTGGTGGTTCAGTATAAACACTGATTAAGCGCCGCCACCCTGGCCGCCACCAGCTCAATCTGGGCATGGGAAATTGCCCGATAATCCCGCGCGAAATCCCGCATCATTGCGCTGGTTTGATACATCGTTTCCAGCATATCCCAGAAATGGATGGCGCTGCCGGGCACCAGGCTGAGGGCGAGGTGGATATGGGCGGTGCCACGTGCAGTGCCGAAGAAATCCGGATCGTCGGCGGTGCGGTCGGCGGGCATCAGCGCATAAACCCAGCCGGGTCCGGCGTTGGCATTGCGCGGCCGGCGCAGGCTGGGCGGGCCGGCCATCGGGGTGGGCAATGCGCGCGCGGGCAGGCCGGCGGCAAAATCGAAGCTGTCAGCGGCGGTGGTGATGGCGACCACGCTTACGAGTTCGACATACTTGTCTTCGGTCAGTCCGGCCGCGAGGGTCTGGCGAAACCAAACCTCCCCCAGGCGCCCGGCATCCGTGCGGATGCGATGGATTGCGTGCACGGCGGCGGTGGGCACCAGGCCGAGGTCGGAATGGTCACCGGTCACCATTACCGGGGATATTGCGTGTTTGCGCGCCGCGCAAAGCGGGCAGGCCATGGCGTTGCTTGACTCGGCGGCAATCGCCACCCGCTCGGCGCCGGTCCACCAGGTGCCGGGCTGGCCGATGTGGGACCAGGCGATGGAAATGGCAGCGGCAAGGTCGGGGCGGATGTCCATGGCGGGAGGCTAAAGCGCGGCCACGGTGGTTCGCAAGCGGTATTCGCGATGCATGGCAGGAGCGCTGCCATAAACTGGCGTCCACACACAGAATGTGGTCGGCTTTGGCGAT
>JACMOQ010000665.1 GCA_014377905.1 Acetobacteraceae bacterium
CAGATAAACGCGATCCGCGATCCGTCCGCCGCCCCAAATCGCCAGCACCACGCCCATAATCGCGGCACCATTGAGTGACAACGCAAACCGTTCCGCCATTGCTTGCAACCCAACCACCAACCCCAGCGCCAACGGTAAACGCACTGCAAGCTTGATCCACAGCCGCGCCCAGATCGGATTAGCCCGCGCCCAAGCCACTGCGCCCTTCATTTCAGCGACGACCCGGCTTGCCCGCCATGCTCCCGACACCAGGCGGCGATTTCGGCGTGGGTGGCGAACCAGACCTGTCCCTTCGCCTTGATATGGCGCAACAGCCGATCGAGGATGCCGATCCGGCTGCGATGGCCAATCACATGCGGGTGCAAGGTCAGCAGAAACAATCCATTTTCAGCCCACGCTCCATCGAACTCGGCGCGAAAAATCTCCTCCACCACGCTTGGGGCGGACACTGGCCGCAACGCGGTAAAGCGTTGCATGTTGAAATAGACCGCATCATCGCGGATCCATTCCGGCGGCAGTTCGACAATCCCGGATGGTTCCTCATCGGACAGCAATTCATAGGGATCGTCATCGGCCATCAGGCTGCTGTCATAAAGCAACCCCAGTTCCTGCATAATGATCAGCGTGTTGACCGAAAAATCCCAACTTGCCGCGCGCAGCCCGACCGGGGGGCGGCCGCCGAGATGATCCAGCGTTTCCATCGCCCGATGGGTCAGATCGCGTTCAGCCTCATACGGCAACTGGGTGTTGCGCTCATGGATCCAGGAATGCACCGCGAGTTCGTGCCCGTCGGCGGCGAGGCTGCGGACCTCGTCCTGGTGCAGCAATGCCGCCACCGCCGGATAAAAGAACGTCGCGCGGATATTGTCGCGTTCCAGCAGTGCCCGCATCCGTGGCAGGCCGCGCCGCGCGCCATACTGGCCCTGGCTTAGCCGGGTGGGGCCATCATCATCATCGCGCAAGGCGCCAGCTTCGTGATCGGCCTCGATCGCCAGTGCCACCGCGCAGCGCGCACCGTTCGGCCAGATGCTAGGCAACAGGCTGGGCCCCGCCCGGGTGCGGTCGACAATTTCGCGCCAGGTTTTCTCCTGCCACTGCCATGGCTCGCCGCGCGGCTCCTGATCGGGCCTGCTTTCACTCATCCGGGGTTTTCTCCGTGCCACATCGGCCTATGCTGCCGCATCAGTTGCGTTCCAGGAAGCCCACCATGTCTGCCACCGACCCCGCTCTGCTTTCCGCCGAAGACCTTACCACGCTTTATGCCCGCCGTGCGCTGAGCCCGGTGGAGGCTTTGCAGGCGGTGACAGAACGCGTCGCCCGGCTCAACCCAAAGATCAACGCTTTCGCGGTGATGAACCCGGGCGCGCTGGCGGCGGCTGGGGAATCGGCAGCGCGCTGGGCCGCCGGCCGCCCGATCGGCAGCCTGGACGGCGTGCCGGTTACGGTGAAGGACCTGGTGGACGTCGCCGGTTTCCCCACCAGGCGCGGCAGCCGCCTGTCGGACACCGCCCCCGCAACCCAGGACGCCCCGAGCGTGGTGGGCCTTAAAGCCCAAGGTGCGGTGATCCTGGGCAAGACCACGACCACCGAATTCGGTTGGAAATCCCCTGGTGACTGCCCGCTGCACGGCATCACCCGCAACCCGTGGAATTTGCACCACACGCCAGGCGGATCGTCGTCCGGGGCCGGTGCCGCTGCGGCCGCCTGCTTCGGCCCGCTGCATATCGGCACCGATGCTGGCGGTTCGGTCCGTATCCCGGCGGCATGGTCGGGCGTTGTCGGTCTTAAACCGACATTCGGGCGGGTGCCGCAATGGCCGCTCGGTGCCTTTGCATCCGTCGCCGTGCTCGGCCCGATGACACGCACCGTGCGCGATGCGGCGCTGATGTTGAACGCCCTGGCCCGCCACGACCTGCGTGACCCGTTCTGTCTGCCCGATGACAAGCGCGACTGGCGCGACCGCATCGAAGACGGTGTATCGGGCATGCGCATCGCCGTCCTGCGTCGGCCGGGCTTCGATGCGCCGGTCGATTGGGAAGGCATCGCGGCCATCGAACAGGCCGCGCAGATATTCACGGCCGCAGGGGCGGAGGTCGAGGAAGCCGATCCTGGCCTGCCCGATACCCGCGCCATCTTCAACCGGGTTTGGGGCACCGCGCTGACCCGGTTGGTAAACGGCTTTCCGACCCAGGTCCGCCACATGCTCGACCCTGGCCTGCTCGAAGTCGCCGCGGCCAATGATGGCGTGACGGCTGAGGACTTCATGGAGTTCGAAGCCCAGCGGATCGCTGCCGCCCACGCCATGGCGCGCTTTCACCAGACCTATGATCTGGTGCTGTGCCCAACCGTGCCCAACCCGCCGCCGCTGGCCGATGCGCGCACGGTGAACCCGGTTGAGGCGCTGTGGACACAGTGGGCGCCGTGGACCTGCATGTTCAACCTGACACGTGGGCCGGCGATTTCTGTGCCGATGGGCTTCGCGCAAAACGGCCTGCCGCGCAGTGTGCAAATCGGGGCGACGATTTATCGTGACGATCTGGTGCTGCGCGCGGCGCGGGTTCTGGAAGTCGCGATGCCGTTCGGAATTGCGGATTTGTCGTAGGCATTGATGCCAAAAAGCTTGCATCGGGTGCGTATCTGCCGTAAGAACATTTCATGAACATAAACCCAACCCCTTTTGGCCTACCC
>JACMOQ010000666.1 GCA_014377905.1 Acetobacteraceae bacterium
ACCCTGACCATGTCGGCCTTGCCGGCTGGTTGTGCGCACGCCACGATATCGAACTATGGATGAGCCAGGTTGAGTTTCTGCAGGCGCAGAACCTGCGTTACAATCCGGCCGCGATCGGGCGCGGCCATCACCGGGATTTCTACGTCCAGCACGGGTTGGATCAAACCGCGATCGACAGCGTGCTGACTCGTGGGCATTCCTACATTCGTATGAGCACCGAAATGCCCGCGCAGTTCAACCGGCTGATTCCCGGCCGCACGATCAGGATCGGAAGCCGGATATTCGAGATCATGACTGGCGAGGGCCATTCGAACGAGCAGGTCATGCTGTTGTGCCGGGACGAGGCGCTGTTTTTTGCCGCCGACCAGGTGCTCGCCAAGATTTCTCCTAATATTGGGGTGTGGCCGTGGGAGCCGAAAGCCGATCCGCTGGGCGCTTATCTGGTGTCACTGGCCAAGCTGCGCGCCGAGATCGATGACAATGTCTTCGTCCTCGCCGCCCATAATCTGCCGTTCTACGGGCTGCATACCCGTATCCAGCAGTTGATGGACCATCACGAGGCCCGTTGCGGTGACATCATCCGCAGCTGTGCGGCGCGTCCGATCACGGTGGCCGAAGTGCTGCCGGCGATGTTCAATCGTCCCCTTGATGCGCACCAGACCGGGTTCGCGTTCGGTGAGGCTTTGGCCCATGTGAATTATCTGGCGGCCACTGGGGAGTTGCGGTTTGGCCGCGATCAGGATGGCGTGATGCGGATGGCGGTGGCGGGGTAAGAACGCCACCCGTTAAAAACAACCGCCCCAACCTCTGACCGATAAAGCATCGTTGGTATTACCCAACGGCTTTCGTCCCCCAATTGACACGCCCCTCCACCCCTCCGAAACTTCCGCAAAATTGGAGGAAACCAATGGGCACAGCTCTCGCCGGTATTCGGGTCCTCGACCTTACCGACAGCATCGCCGGGCAGTTCTGCGCCCGCATGCTTGCCGATCACGGCGCCGAAACGCTGTTGGTCGAGCCGGCCGCCGGCTGCGCTTTGCGTAATGCGGCCCCGCTTGGCCCGGATGGCGCATCGCTTCTGTTTTTGCACCTCAATACCGGAAAGCGATCGATCGCCCTCGACCGCATCAGCGCCAAAAGCCAGAAAGCATTTGCCAAACTGACACAGACCACCGACGTGGTGATTGTCGATACCGAAGCTAACCGTGCAACTCTTGCCGCCCTCGCACCCGACGCGATCGTAGCCCTGGTCTCACCCTTCGGCGCCGATGGCCCGTTCGCCGACTGGACCGGCTGCGAGATGATCTATCAGGCCATTGGCGGGGTGATGCACGCCTCTGGCAGCCCGGATCGCGCGCCGCTGTACGGGTGCGGCGATCGTGCCTCGTTCTCCGCCGGAGCCGCCGGCTACAGCGCCGTTTTGGCCGCGTTATATGCCAAAGGCCGATGGGGCATCGCCCAAGCCGTATCGGTCGACATTGCCGAAACCGCGGCGGCGATGGCCAATCCTTATGTCACCGGCTACCTCTATAATGGCTTGCTCGAATCGCGCCGCGACCGCCGTACCCCGGTCGGCCAGTTGCGCTGCCCGGATGGCTGGGTCGGGTTCTATTTGCATGTCCACCTCTTTGCCGCGATGTGCGACGCGCTCGGCCTGGCGGAACTCGCCGAGGACCCACGCTTCAAGCCGCCCCGCGCCCGGCTCGATCACTGGCACGCATTCGTTGCGCTGGTGCAAGCCCATGTCGGCGCGTGGCGGGCGGATGATTTGCTGGCGATCCTGCAATCGGTGCGGGTGGTTGCGGCGCGATCTTACCGACTGACCGAATTGCGCGATGATTGCCCGCATCTGGCCGAGCGGGGCTTTTGGGAGCAGGTCGCGACCCCGTCCGGGCCGCGCACCATCCTCGGCCCGGCGTTCCGGTTTTCGGTAACGCCGCGCGCCGTTCAGGGGGCGGCACCTGCCCTCGGCGATGCCAAAGGGTTTTCCGGGCCACGGCGCGCCCCCCCAACGGCGACCGCCCCGGCCGGTTTGCCACTGGCGGGGTTGCGCGTTGTCGAACTGACCACCGCCTGGGCCGGACCGATGGCTGGGCGCATTCTGGCTTGGCTCGGCGCGGAAGTGATCCATGTCGAGTCCGCAACCAGGCTTGATTCGTGGCGTCAGCATAACCAGGTTTTCAGCCGCTACCGTTTCCCGCCCGATGGTGCCGGCGACCGGCCATGGGACCGTACTGCTTTGTTCAACTCGCAGAATGCCAACAAACTATCCCTGGCGCTTGAATTAAAAGACAAGGCCGGGCACG